>JASHTT010000708.1 GCA_030040415.1 Streptosporangiaceae bacterium
ACCCTGGCTGGGTTTTCGTTGAATATCTTCTTCTTGTCGGTCTCCGACAGGAAGGTGAAGCCGTCGATCACCGGCACCAGGTCGTCGGACGTGCGGCCGGTCTCCGGCCGCACAGCGCGCCCGGAGCCGGGTGCCTCGGTGCCAAACAGCATCCGGTCTACGCCGCGCTGCCTGATCGCGGCCTCGAGGAAGATCAGGTCGTACGCGCAGGTGTCGTAGAACAGGTTGCCGGTCAGGTCCTTCTGCGCGATGTGCGGATCCGTCGGGATGAACCTGTCCAGCGCTCCGCCGCAGTGGCAGATGATCACCCTCAGGTCACCGAAGCGCTCGAATACGTCGCCGTGACTGAGGAACTGCCCGGCAAGGTACTGTTCGGTCAGGAAGCCGAGCTGGTAGTTATGCGGAACCACGCGGAACCGCGGGTCAAGCGAGTTCGTCCCGTGCACGATGATCGGGATGCCCAGTTCCTGGCAGCGCTCGTACAGCGGGTACCAGTACGGCTCGTGCATGCCCGGGGTGCTGCGCCGCCCGGCCGGATCAGGCGAGGCGTAAGCGGCGACGAATCCGTACTCGGTGACGCACCGGTCCAGCTCTGCAATGCAGTGCGACACGTCCGGAGCGTCACTGAGCTGCGGCAGCTGGCACGCACCAAGGAACCTGTCGGGGAAGAACGTGCACTGCTGGTGGATCATGTCGTTCACGTACCTGGTCCACGCAGGCATCAGGTGCGGCTCCATCCAGCCCAGGGTGAGGAACGGCCGGGGGCCGATGACCTGGACGTCGATGTTCCGCTCATCCAGGTAACGCACGTGCCGTTCGGCCGCCGCGCGGAAGTCTTCCGGGCTGACCCCGGCGGGCCCGCCGCCGGCGGGCCCGCCACCCCGCTGCCCCAGCGGGCTGTCCATCGGCGTGTTGGCGCCCATCATCAGCACGAGCAGGGAGTTGGCCGCGAACGGCACCGACACGTGGCCATGGACGTCGAGCACCGGAACGTCTCGATACACAGCTGGTCCTCTCCCTGACTGGCGCGCGCTCATGGGCTGACGCGCCCGGACTTTAGGGCTCCTGCTCCCACTGGACGAAGGCCATCCCGGCGCCGGTTCCTGCCGGGCTGCGGTACCCCGGCACGTAGTCGATCACGGTCGCGGCCAGGCCGTCCAGCGCACCAGCGGCCGCCACCCAGTTCAGTACCTCCGAGGTCCCCGAACGGAGCTGCGCCCGCGACAGGGACCGCAGCCCGGGCGCGTCGTTCCCGGTAATCCCAGCCAGCACGCGACGATCCAGTTCCTCGTCTACCACGAAGTGGCTGAGGCCTCCGGAGGCGATGATCGCCACGCGCGCGCTGGCCTGCCACGCTTCGATGCCGCGGCGGATGGCCTGGCCCAGCGAGTGGCAGCGGGCCGCGGACGGCACGTTGGGCGGGAAGTAGGTGTTGACGAAGATCGGCACGATCGGCGTTGTCGCAGGCAGTCCCAGCCGATACCGCGGGAACGTGAAGGCATGGCCGAGTGTGCGGTGCGCCGGCTGCTCGCTGAGGAGCGTGATGTCGAAGTCCTCGCCGGTGAGCTGTTCCGCGAGATGCCTGCTCAGCTCCGCGCAGACCCGGTGCCGTTGCGCGTGATCCGAGTGCGCGGCCCAGGAGGCTGCCCGGATTCCGGCGGGCATCCGCTCCAGGGCCTCGCCGATCGGTGGCATGTCCACTAGCTCGTCCCCGGCGAAGCACGCAAACACCGGAATGCCGTCGTCGAGGAAGAGCTCATGCTGGTCGTCGCCGATGACCACCGCGACGTCCGGCGCGGCCTTCGCCAGCCGCTCGGTCAGCGCCGCGATCGCCTCCTGGCACCGCTCGTACTTGGCCTCGAAGACGTCGGGCAGCAACTCGTTCGCGATGTCGGGGTCGGCCGTGGCCAGCAGCTCGTCGTAGCTGTGGAACTCGGCATCCCTGCCCAGCAGGTGCGGGTTGCGCCGGTCCCGTTCCGCATGGTCGGGCCAGAATTCGACGCCGGAGCTGAGCTGGGGCGTGTGCGACGAGGCAACGCCGATGACGATGTCAGCCATATCCGCCCTTCCCGTCCCGCCCGCTTTCACGCTAGAAAGGGCCTGATCAGGGTGTCAACGACGCTGCTGCCTGCCGGAAACCGGCAGGTAGGAGGCTCTGGTGAGGCCACCTCCCGCGAAGCGGAGTAACTTGGAGTCATTAGACCGCTACTCTGCGCAATTGGCTGGGAAGGCAGGTAGCCGATGGCGACAGCTCCGACGCCCCGTGATCCGCGTTCTGGCCCTCCGGAGTGGGCTAGCTACGACCAGCCAGGGATGTATCAGGCCGGCCAGGAGCCATCCGGCTATTACGGCCAGGCGCCGTCCGGGGGCCCGCATTCATCCCGCCCGCACGTGGAGGCCGGCCGCCTCTGGGCCGGCGGGGTCGCGACCGCAATCGTGGCCGGCCTGATCGCCCTGCTCGGCGTCCTGGTGTGCCGGTGGCTGTTCAACATTTCGCTGCTGGCGCCCAAGAGCCAGGGCGCGTACGGGGACGTGCATACCACCGATCTCGTCCTGCTGTCGGCGGCCGCGGCGCTAGTCGCGACCGGGCTGGCGCACTTGCTGCTGCTGAGCACACCTCGGCCGATGGTCTTCTTCGCGTGGATCGTCGGCCTCGCCACGGTGCTGGCACTGGTCGTCACGTTCAGCACTTCCGCGCCGATCAACCAGAAGGCGGCCAGCGCGGTCGTCTACCTCATCCTGGGCATCGCGATCGGCTCGCTGATCAGCGTCGTCGGAGCTTCAGCCGTCCGGCATCGCCACCCGGACGGCTACCAGGCGGCCCCGGCGGGCTACGACGAGCAGCAAAGGTACGGTCGGTACGGCTAACGAAAGCGTGGTCAGACCATGATCACGGTAAATCCGGCCACTGGGGCGGCCCGGATTTTCCCTGATCATGGTCTGTGACCCTGCTGGCCCGAGATGCCGAATGGCGAGCTGTCCGCGGGGTATGGTCGTTACGCGTGTCGTTGCCCTTGAGAACCGAACTGCTCGCGAGTCGGTACCTGCTTGAGGACCGGATCGCTTCTGGTGGCATGGGCGACGTCTGGCGGGCCGTTGACCTGATACTGGGCCGTCCGGTGGCGGTGAAACTCCTGCAGCCTGCCTACGCCGACCACCCCGAGACGCTGGCCCGGTTCCGCGCCGAGGCCAGGCACGCCGCAGCGGTCGCCCATCCGGGCATCGCGCAGGTGTACGACTACAGCGAGACCGAGCCCGGTCAGCCGCCGTTCCTGGTGATGGAGCTCGTCGACGGCCCGGCTCTCACCCAGCTGCTGGCGGCCGGACCACTGGAGCCACTGCGGGTCCTGGACATAGTGGCGCAGACCGCGGACGGCCTCGCAGCGGCGCACGCGGTCGGCCTCGTGCACCGTGACATCAAGCCGGGCAACCTGCTGATCGGCCCTGGCGAAACGGTGAAGATAACCGACTTCGGCATCGCCCACGCGGCCGGGTCGGCACCGTTGACCCGCACCGGCGCGCTGATCGGCACCCCGGCTTACCTGGCTCCGGAACGCGTCGCCGGGGCGCCCGCTGGCCCTGCCAGTGACCTGTACTCGCTCGGCATCGTCGCCTACGAGTGCCTCGCCGGAGGACCCCCGTTCCGGGGCACCTCGATGGAGATTGCGCTGGCACATCAGCACGGCGAGCTGCCCCCGCTGCCATCCCGGGTCCCGCACCAGGTCGTCGCGCTTGTCTCCGCCATGACCGCGAAGGACCCGGCGCAACGGCCAGCCGGGGCCTGGCAGGTCGCCGAGCACGCGCGCCAGCTTCGGGCCGCGCTGGCGGGTGCCCCCTTGACCGCCGCTGCCGCGAGCCGCGCCGCCGCCACCGCCGAGCTTTTGCCCGGCCTGGCAGCAGTTCCGCCGTCGGCCCCAGGCGATATGCCGACGACGACGCTGACCGGTCTTGACGCCGCTGAGCCGCCGCGGCACGCTGGCGGCCGGCGGCCGCTGATGCGGCGACCCGTGCTCCTCTCGGTAGCAGCCGTGGCGCTGGTTGCCGTCGCCCTCGGCGGCTGGCTGGCCGCCGCCGGAGCGCGCCAGGCGCCACCCAAGCACGACTCGTCCAAGCCGCACCTGACCACCGTGCCGCGCAGCCGCCTCGTCGATGTCGACGGCCAGGCACTGCTGGGGCAGCCCGCGAACTCGGTGGCCCGTCAGCTGCGCCAGCTAGGCCTGCAGGTCACGGTGACGTCCGTGCCCGCTCATGGCCAGCCACCAGGGACGGTGCTGTGGATCCAGCCAGACGGCCAGGTCCGGGTCGGCTCGCGGGTCGTGATCATGGCGGCCGCCCAGCAGCCCTGGTTCGGTTTCGGGCACGGGCAGGGACAAGGTCCGGGCGGCGGCAACGG
>JASHTT010000709.1 GCA_030040415.1 Streptosporangiaceae bacterium
GCTTACACCAGCAAGGCGAGGAGGACAGAAGGTGCCGTGACCCGGGCCGGGAGGAGGGGAGTCGGCCCGGGTCCAGTGGCACGCTTCCGCGGCCGTCACAGCGGACGCGCACGCTTGCTGTAGTGAAGTAAACAAGCGTTCATACAGCGATATAATTCGTACGCTTGTTGCCCGTCATCTGTCAAGGCGTTCCCTGACAACCAGTCAAGTACTTCTTCCGGAGACTGCCACAATTTGACAACCTTGTCGCCTGAACGCGCGTCAAAGACTTGCCCAAGCTCAACCTCGCCAGGACGACCCCCGCATGACAGTTCAGACACCGAGCCCGCAGGGCGACCGACAGCCCTCTGACAGCCAGGCTGACGACTGGCTCCCCATCGGCGGGTCCGCACTCCAGCACAGGATCGTGGACGCGGCCGTCGAGCTTTTCTACGCCCAGGGCTTCAGCGCCACGACGGTCCGAGAGATCGCCGCGGCCTGCGGGCTGACCGGCGGGGCTCTGTACAACCACTTCAGCTCCAAGGATCACCTGCTCTACGTGCTGGTCAGGGATGTCCACCTGCGCGCAAACGCCCAGATGGCCGAAGCCCTGGCCAGCGCCGCGCCGGACCCGGTCAGCCAGCTGAGCGCCCTGGTGCGCTTCCTGGTGTCGCACACGGCAGGCTCCAAGAAGCAGTCGCGCGTGGCAAACCGTGAGTTCACCCGGCTGAGCGGCGCGCACCGCCAGGAGGTCAGGACGCTGCGGCGGCAGATCCGCGACCGGTTCGGCGGCATCCTGCAAGCGGGCGTAGAGCAGGGGATCTTCACGCTGCCAGGCGGGAACGACCCCGGCTCCGCAGCACTGATCGCCAGCACCATCAGCGTCATGTGCGTGCACATCAGCGAGTGGCAGCTAGAGAACTACTCGGTCGGCGCAGAGGAGTTCCAGAACCGGTACGTCGAGATGGCGCTGCGGATGGTCGGCGCGCGGCTCGACTAGACCCCGGCTAAGCAGTCACTTCTGGCTGGTCAGCCTGGCGAAGCCAGCGGGATCGACGTTCCCGCCGGACAGCACGACCGCCGTGCGCGGCGCGGCGCGGACGACGCCGTGCAGCAGCGCGGCGAGCGGAACGGCGCCGCTCGGTTCCACGACGATCTTGAGGCGGGCGAAGCAGAACCGCATCGCCGCCGCGATCGCGTCCTCCGGAACGGTGACGACATCATCCAGCAGCCGCGCATTTATTGGGAACGTCAGTTCCCCGGGCTGCCGCGCCCGCAAGCCGTCGGCGATGGTGGCTGGCTCATCGATACTGACCCGGTGCCCGGCCCGGAAGGACAGGCTGGTGTCACCGGCGATCTCCGGCTCGACGCCGATGATGGCGGCATGCGGCAGCAGTCCCTTGATCGCGGTCGAGACCCCGGCGGCGAGCCCGCCGCCACCGACCGGCACCAGGACGAGGTCGACTGGCCCGCCCCCGCCGGTCTCGGTTGCCTGCTCAGCTAGCTCGAGCCCTGCCGTTCCCTGTCCTGCCATGATCTCGTAGTCGTCGAATGGCCGGATGACGGTCATCGAGCGCTCGGCGGCGATCTCCCCAGCCACCACCTCGCGGCTCTCCCGCTGCGGGTCATAGGTGCGCAGTTCGGCGCCGTAGCCCTCGATCGCCGCCAGCTTCAGTGCCGGGCCGTCGGCCGGGACGACGATCACGGCCTTGACTCCCAGCAGGTGAGCGGCCAGGGCGACGGCGGCACCGTGGTTGCCCGAGGAGAAGGCGACAACTCCCTGGCCGCGCTCCGCCTCGCTCAGCTGGCTGAGCCGGTTGTACGCGCCGCGGAACTTGAAGGAGCCACTGCGCTGGAACATCTCAGCCTTGAGCAGCACGTTCCCGCCGCACTCGTCGTCCAGGGTCGCCGAGGTGAGCAACGGCGTGCGGTGGACGACGCCGTCGAGCCGCTTGGCGGCGGCGTGCACACGGTCCAGGGTCAAGCCGTCATCGGCCGACATGGGACTCCCTTCGCTAGCGGAGCCCTCCGGTCCCGCAGTCCACGGCAATAGACAAGGCAGCGCACACTGCCGACATCGTCACCGGCCGCGCCGTGCCGACGCGCTTGCGCAGCCGGTCGCGGGCCACCAACTGGATGTTGTCCAGATTAGCGACAGAGCTATGCGGGATGCCGTCCGCCGGACCGACGGCCACCTCCGTGGACACGCCCCGGACGGTGGACGTGACGGGCGCCACGATCACCGCATTGAGGTACCGCCCCATCGGGTCGCGGGTCAGCACGATCACCGGGCGCGTCTTGTCGAGCTCGGCCAGCCAGACTTCCCCGCGCTTCGGAGCCTCGCTCATGAGGACCCGTCAGCGTACAGAGCTTCCCAGTCGGTGTCGTCGGCTAGCGCGCTCGCGTCGCCGAGCAACGCCAGGCCAGCTTCCGTCTCACCCGGGGGTATCCGGCGATAGGCGGCGACGTCGGCCCGCAGCCGCTCGGTGTGGATCAGCCTGTCCAGAGCCAGGTCGATCACCTCCGACATTGAGCGCGCGCCTACCATCATCTGGGCCGCCGCGGCCTTCGCCCGGTCGAGCGTAATGGTCGCCTTCTCTTTGG
>JASHTT010000064.1 GCA_030040415.1 Streptosporangiaceae bacterium
CCGGCGGCGTGGACGAGTACCTCAGCCTGGCGATGGCGAGGGAGACGCGGCCCTCGGCACCAACCGCCGACGGCTCCGAGTCGTCGCGGCCGGAACGTGCGGCCGTCCCGGCTGTCTCCGCGGCACGTCTGCGGGAGGGGCAGAAGGAGCTCACCCGGCTGGAACGGCAGATCGCCAGGCTCGCCGAGACCGAGAACGGCCTGGCCGAGCAGCTCGCGGCGAGCGCCAGCGACTACGAGCGGCTCATTGAGCTTGGCGTGCACCTGAAGTCGGTCCAGGAGGAGCGGGCTGAGCTGGAGGAGCGCTGGCTCGCCGTCGCGGAGGAAGTCAGCGGCTGAGGCCCGAGACGGATCGCTGCCGCGGAGGAGGCCGGCGGCTCGGGCGTGACGTGGCTCACGGTCTGGAGGAAGTCCGCGGCTGAGCCACGGGGTAGCTCGGTGTCGCCGAGCAAGTCACCGGCTGACGCGGGCTGGCTCAACCCTGGCGCGAGTAGGCGAGCAGGAACTGCCGGGCGATGACACGGTAGCCCGCGTCATTTGCGTGCTCGTTCGGGCCCTCCGGCGACGCAGCGCACGCCCAGGTCAGCCGGCACACGGTGGCGACGTTCCGCGGTACCAGACCGTGACCAGCTAGCCGCACCTTGCTGGTGAAGTCGCTGCTGCGGAATGCCGCGAACACGTTGGCCACCCTGGCGCCGTACTGCCGGTAGGTGCTGGTCAGCATGTCGTTGTAGCCGGCCGCCAGCCGCTCGGTCAGTACCGCGACCTCCTTACCTGAGTCGCTCTGCAGCCAGCCTGCGAGTTCGGGAACGTAGTAGGTCATCCCGACGATTGGGACTTGGCTGCCGCCGGCCTTGCGAAGGTCGGAGAGGATCGTTCGCAGGTCGCTGATCGCGTCGCCGACGCTCTTGTTCACGCAACCCGGAATCTGGCTGATCGGCAGGCCGCCGAGGATGCAGGAGTTCGGGTCGTTTGCTCCGATGTCGATGGTCACGAGCGCGACGTGTCCCCGGTGCGAACGCAGGAAAGCACCGGCTGCCGCGAGTTGCGAGCCGCCCAGGTAGGAGCAGATGCCGCCGTGGATCATCGTGGACGTCGTCTCGCCCGAACAGCCGAGCTTGATGAGCCGTAGCTCCGGACTTGTGCGGCGCAACATGGAGTAGAGCTGGTTCGGGTAGCCGCGGTCGGTCGTAACACTCGCACCGGTCGAGTCCGGTTGCACTCCCACCGCGAGCGAGTCGCCGAGTGCCAGGTAGTAGCTCGTTCCCTTAATGGTGGGCGTGGAGCTTGCTGGCGTGCCGCCGCTGCCGCCGGTGTCGCACGCGCTCACGGCCAGCGTGACCGCGCAAGCCGCCGCGAGGGCTGCGCAAAGGTGCGGGTGGCGCATGGTTGTCAGTCTTGCCCACGCTCGCGGGTGCTAATGACGTCAGCCGCGCCCGCGAGCCTGCGCGGGCTCGGCGGAGGCGGCCGCGTCAAACGGGACTAGCAAGACCCGCAACAGGCTCGCAAGCTCAGCTTGCTGGTTCGCCGCCAGCCCGGCGAGCAGGCCGCGTTCGCGCTCGAGCAGGTCGGCGAACGCGGCGTCCACCGTGTCCCTGCCCCGTCGGGTGAGCTCCACGAGCACGCCGCGCTTGTCCTGCTGGTCGCGATGCCGGCTGACGAGCCCGGCAGCCGCCAGCCTGTCGATCCGGTTGGTCATCGTGCCGGACGTGACCAGCGTCGCGTGCAGCAGCGCGCCAGGGCTGAGCTGGTACGGCGGACCCTGCCGCCGGAGCGCGCTGAGCACGTCGAATTCCCAGGTCTCCAGCCCGTGCGCGGTGAACGCGGCCCGCCGTGCCCGGTCCAGGTGCCGCGCCAGCCTGGACACCCGGCTCAGCACCTGCAGCGGTGATACGTCCAGGTCCGGCCGCTCGCTGTGCCAGCGGCCGACAATGTCGTCGACCTCGTCGCGCCCGTCGGCGCCGTCGACTTCGTTGTCCCCGTTGGCCGTCGTGCCACCGTCGTGCGCCGCCGCTACTTCCCGTGCCATGCCAGCGAGCATATCTCTTGACATCGAGACTTCGGTGACTGGAAACTGGGCATGTATCTTGACGTCGAGAGAAGAGGTGAGCCGCGTCATGTGGGATCCGAATCAGTACCTGGCCTTTGCTGACGAACGCTCGCGCCCGTTCTATGACTTGCTGAGCCGCGTACAGGCGACCGCGCCCGACTACGTGGTTGACCTGGGCTGTGGGCCGGGGAACCTGACCGATGCCCTTGCAAACCGCTGGCCGGACGCCGAGATTCTGGGCCTCGACTCATCCGCTGAAATGATCGCGGCGGCCGACTCCCGTCCAGCCCGGCCGGGTCTGACCTTCCGGCTCGGTGACCTGCGGGAATGGCAGCCGGACCGCAAGGTCGACGTGATCGTCTCCAACGCCGTGCTGCAGTGGGTGCCCGGCCACCTGGACTTGCTGCCAGGCTGGGCGACGGTGCTCGCGCCCGACGGCTGGCTAGCCTTCCAGCTGCCGGGCAACTTCGACCAGCCGAGCCACGCCATCCTGCATGAGCTGACCCACAATCCGCGCTGGCGAGAGCAACTCTCGCAGGCCGGCATCCTCAGGCGCGGCCCGGAACCTGAGCAGTACCTGCACGTCCTAGGTCAGTTGGGCCTGTCGGTCGATGCGTGGGAAACCACCTACCTGCACGTGCTGCCCGGCGAGGACGCGGTGACCGAGTGGTACAAGGGCAGCGGCCTGCGGCCCGTCCTGGCCGTGCTGAACCCGCCCGAGGCGGATGAGTTCCTCAGCGAGTACTCCCAGCGAATCGCAGCCGCCTACCCCGCTGCCCCTTATGGCACGGTTCTGCCGTTCCGCCGCATCTTCGTCGTCGCCCACAAGGCATAAGCGACTGAGACACGTCGGCCGCGGGTGACGGTCGCAGCGCGCAGCCCTCCGCCGACACGATCCGGCTAGGCTAGCGTTCGAACCATTCCCAGGTCGTCTAAGGGCAGGACTTCCGGTTTTGGTCCGGACAATCGAGGTTCGAATCCTCGCCTGGGAGCCCTGCGAGCCCTAATTGAGGTTCGAAACCTCCCCCGCGTTTGCTGTGTCCGGCGGCTGTGCCCACTGGGGCGCAGCCATCGCCGCGGAGGCCCAGCCCTCGATCTGCCGGTAGAGGTCGGCGCTTAGCCGTACCCGAACAGTCAGACAGCCGTGGTAGTCCTCTCCCGTGTTTCTTCGAGGGGTCTTCGGGTTGTGTCTCTTGATCGTCGGATGACCGAACTGCTCGTCTGGCAGACCGGTCACGTCACGCCAGAAGCGCTGGGCGCCAGCCACGTCGGCGCTCTCATGGATCGAGACGTAACACTTCAGCCGCTCGGGCGCGACACCAGCCACGGCGAGGAACCGCAGAAAGAAGGCGATCAGCCGAGGGTCACTATTGATGAAGGCAACCCTGTCATCGCGGCGGTAGGGCTTGTTCTTCGCGCCCTCGCACCAGTAGGCAATTGCCCCACCTATAAGAGTCTCCCTGTCGCTCAGGTCGCCTATCTCGGTTGCAGCGTGTGCACTGATGGCCTGTCTGCGTGCGTCTCGACGTAGTCTCTCCTCGGCCCTGAACTTGGTGAGGCCCTCCGTCATACGCTCGCGAGATTCCGTGGTGCTAATGCGGCCGACCCGAGGCATATCACGTACCCACAAGGACACCGAACTCCTCGAGACGCCCAGGTCCGTCGCGATCTCTACGTACGTGTGGCCCTGCGCGCGCAGCAGGCGCGCCTTGACGTGCAGGTCATCCTTGGCTCTTGGGCGTCGTGTCCATGCAGGCGGCGGCACGCCGCGGAGGAATTTGTCCAGCGTCTGGTTGCCCCGTACGCCGATGGCTTCCTTGATCTCGCGGCGTGACTTCCCGGCCAAGCGAAGCGCCACGGCCTGGTCGCGTAATTGCGGGGTGCCCAGTTTGTTCGCCATATCTGGAACACTAGTGCGAGGCACTGACAAAGACAGTTAAGTAGCTGCTTGGTACTTAGTCGACCCGGTTGACTTCGCCGTCGCTCACGCGCCAGCGCGGGAACCTGCGATGACCTCGTCCGTGCTGGGCCGGTTGCGCGCCGCGCATATCAGCGGAGGCTGTCGGCCTTCTCCTCGCGAAGCCGTTGCGTCGCCTCAGCCGAGAGCCGCGGCTTGGGGTCGAGCTGAGAAAGCCCGTTCCAGGCCAGGTTCACCAAGTGTGCTGCCATCTCCTCGAGCTTCGGCTTGCGCGCATCAAGCCACCACTGGCCGGCGAAGGCGACCATGCCGACAAGCATCTGCGCGTAGACGGGGGCGAGCTTCGGGTCGTAGCCCCTCGCCTTGAGCACGTCGGCGAGTAGGTATTCGACCTGGCTGGCTATATCGCTGATCAGGCTCGCGAAGGTGCCAGAGCCGGAGGTCGGGTTGGAGTCACGTACGAGGATGCGGAAGCCGTCAGCGTTCTCCTGGATGTAGCGCAGCAGCTGGACGGCGGCCACCTCGAACTTCGTGGTGGTGTCTTCACCTTCAAGCAACTGGGTGGCCATCGCCAGGAATCGCTCGACCTCGCGGTCCACGACGACCGCATACAAGCCTTCCTTGCCGCCGAAGTGCTCGTAGACGACCGGCTTGGACACGCCAGCCTGGGCTGCGATTTCCTCGATCGAGGTGCCGTCCAGGCCGCGTTCGGCGAATAGCTTCCTGCCTACGTCCAGCAGCTGGGCTCGGCGCTCCTTGCCGGTCATCCGTTTGCGGCTGACGCCGTCAGATTGGCTAGTCACGTGATACATCATGCCGACCCCGCGGGACGAACAGGCAACTAGCTACGGCGCGGTGCCCGGATTTTGCCTATCTGTGCTGTCGGTATTGCGACACATCGATCGTTCAGTAAAGGTGCTAATAGGACAAAAGCCTCTAAGATCAATCCATGGGTGTGCGTTTACTGGTGTCATAGACCCAGTAAACGCACACCCATGAACGGCCGCCTTGACGAGTTGGGTGATATGTCACTAATACGCAGGCCGCCGGGCGCTGGGGCGAGCCCGGCCCGGCCTGGCGTTCCACCCGCAGCCGGTCTGGCATGGTATTCCGCTTGGGCAGCTTGGCCAGCGAGTTCGGTTGGCCGCCGTCTGGCCCTGGCCGCGCCCGGCGCGGCCAGCCGTCAGCCGACTCGGGTGCGGCCGAG
>JASHTT010000710.1 GCA_030040415.1 Streptosporangiaceae bacterium
TTCGGCTTCCCGCCCTCGCTGTGAGTCCGGCCTAGCCGCCGGCCATAGCTCCCACGATCAGGTACGGCTCGGCACCCTGTGCCACCGCCTCGGGCAGCGGCTTGTCCGAGGGCTCGTGGGACAGGTCCTGCTCGCAGGCGAAGTACCGCATGAACGGGCGGCGCTTGTGCGTGCCGTGGTCCCTGATCGTCCCGCGCAGTACCGGATACCTGGCCTCCAGCGCGTCGATCACCGACTCCTGCGTGACCTCGCCCTGGACGTCGAGCACTACCTCTCCGTCGATCTTGGCGAGCGTCCGCAGGTGCGCGGGCAGCACGACCCGGATCATGGCAGCGTCTGCACTTCGACGGACAGCACGGCCGGCAGGTCCCTGGCGATCGGAGCCCAGTTGTCGCCCGCGTCCGGTGAGGCGTAGACCTGGCCGCCCGTCGTGCCGAAGTAGACGCCGCACTCGTCCAGCGAATCCACTGCCATCGCGTCGCGCAGGACGTTGACGTAGCAGTGCTCCTGCGGCAGGCCACGACTGAGCGGCTGCCACTCCTCGCCGCCGGTCTTGCTGCGATAGACGCGCAGCTTGCCGTCTGGCGGGAAGTGCAGTGCGTCGCTGGTGATCGGGATGACGTACACGGTGTCCGGCTCGTGCGCGTGCACGTCGATGGGAAAGCCGAAGTCGGTCGGCAGGTCCCCGCTGATCTCCCGCCAGGACTCGCCCGCGTCGTCGCTGCGCATGACGTCCCAGTGCTTCTGCATGAAGAGCACGTCCGGCCGGGACGGATGCATCGCGATCCGGTGCACACAGTGACCCACGTCGGCGTCCGGGTCCGGGATGCCCTCGGACTGCAGGCCATGGTTCACCGGCCGCCAGGTCTGCCCGCCGTCATCAGAACGGAACGTGCCAGCCGCCGAGATAGCCGCGTAGATGCGGTCGCGCTGCTTTGGGTCAAGCAGGATCGTGTGCAGGCACATCCCGCCGCCGCCAGGCTGCCAGGATGCGCCGGTGCCATGACCGCGCAGCCCGGGCAGTTCCTGCCAGCTCTGGCCGCCGTCGGTGCTGCGGAACAGCCCGGCGTCCTCGACGCCCGCGTAGACGGTGTCGGGGTCGTCCAGCGACGGCTCAAGGTGCCAGACGCGCTCGAACTCCCACGGATGCGGCGTCCCGTCGTACCACTGGTGGGTGCCCGGTGTGCCCGCGTAGCTGAACTCGTTGCCGACCGGCTGCCAGGTCTTGCCGCCGTCGTCGGAGCGCTGGATCACCTGCCCGGACCACCCGCTCACCTGGGAGGCGTAGAGCCGGTCGGGGTCGGCAGGGGAGCCCTTGGCGTGGTAGATGTCCCAGCCGCCGAAGAACGGCCCGCTGATCTCCCAGTCGTCTCGCTTGCCGTCCGCGGTCAGCACGAACGCCCCCTTGTGCGTGCCCACGAGCACTCGAACGCCGCTCATCCTTGAGCTCCTTTCACGGGTCGATTCTTAGCATGCCCGTAACGACGGCTGGGCGGCCGCAAACTCATCGACAACCGGGGTATTTGCCCCTAACCGCAGGTAGCAGGTATGGTTACCGGTGTTAGTTCGGCACCTCGTTCGGTGAGGCGTCGACACGAACACAGGCCACTGATCCGACGACGTCGAGAGACGCCCAGGGTCAGGACAGGTCTCCCCGGCCTAAGGGGTGACCCGAAGTGGCTGCGCTTGGTCGGCAAAACCAGGTGCTACGTCGTGTCGTGCCAAAGCTCTGACGAGAGGGGTGCGCGCCAGAGTTGCGGCGCAAGTCTCCCCGCGTGCCGGTGGTTAAGAGCTGTGCTGGCCCGGGGTCGCTCCCCGGACCCGCGCAGGGCACCCGCGTGTGCCACGGCCGAGGGAGGCGAGACATGGATTGCAGTAGACAGGGCCATCAACGGCCCCTAATCCAGGCGTACTCGTCTTCTTCAGGCACGCGCTAGCTCGGAACCCCGCAGCCGAGCTGCCCAGACGACGGGCTGCCGCAAGGCAGTCGGCTGTTGCGTGCCTCCCCAATTGCGAACCCCTGTGACAAGGGCGAGGGAGGGCTGGCCATGACCATCGCGATCGAAAACCGCAGCGCGGCACTCGACTCCGAGCACGTCGGCGACATCCGCGGCGCGCTCGGCACTATCCGGCTCGGCGACGCGCCGAACCGGCGTGGCCGGTCCGCGTACCTCAAGACACTGCTGGCGATCATCGGCCCCGGCCTGATCGTGATGGTCGGGGACAACGACGCCGGCGCTTTCGCCACCTACGGCCAGGCCGGCCAGGACTACGGCACCAGGCTGCTCTGGACGTTGCTGCTGCTGGTGCCGGTGCTGTACGTGAACCAGGAGATGGTGCTCCGCCTCGGCGCGGTCACCGGGGTCGGGCACGCCCGGCTGATCCTGGAGCGGTTCGGCAAGTTCTGGGGCGCGTTCAGCGTGATCGACCTGTTCATACTCAACGCGCTGACGATCGTGACCGAGTTCATCGGCATCACCCTCGCCTCCGGCTATCTCGGCCTGCCGAAGATCGCTTCGGTCGTGCTGGCCGCGCTGGTGATCGTGGGGTCGGCGTTCACCGGCAGCTTCCGTAGGTTCGAGCGGATCGCCATCGCCTTCTGCGCCGGCTCGCTGCTGTTGATCCCGCTGTATTTCCTCGCGCACCCGCGGGTCAGCCAGATGGCGCACGACTTCGTCGTGCCGCAGCTTCCCGGCGGCTCGGGCCAGCTCGCCACCGTGATGCTGCTGGTCATCGCCATCGTCGGGACGACCGTCGCGCCGTGGCAGCTGTTCTTCCAGCAGAGCTACGTCATCGACAAGCGGATCACACCGCGGTTCATGCGGTACGAGAAGACCGACCTGCGGATCGGCATCGTGGTCGTAGTGATCGGCGCGGCAGCGATCATGGGTGCCACCACGGCAGCATTCGCCGCTACCCACCGCTTCGGCCACTTCTACAACGCCGCGGGCCTTGCCTACGGCCTGCAGGCTTACGCGGGGAAGGCAGCGGGCGTGATCTTCGCGATCGCCCTGCTCGACGCGTCCATCATCGGCGCGTTCGCCGTGTCGTTGTCCACGGCGTACGCGATCGGCGACGTGTTCGGCCTGAAGCACTCGCTGCATCGCGGCGT
>JASHTT010000711.1 GCA_030040415.1 Streptosporangiaceae bacterium
CCCGCGAATCGACGCGACCACCGACGGCCCGTACCGCAGGTACAGCTCAAGCCCGATCTTCACCGTGCTGACGTGCGGCGTCACCAGTCCCGCCCAGCGGGCCGCGGTCTCCAGGTCAGGCGCGTCCAGCGCCACCGCGATCGGTGCCTGGCCGGTCACGAGGTCCTCCTTGCTCGCGCGCTCGTGCTCGGCGCGCGCCCAGTCGCCGCCCGGCCGTCGTGGGCGAGCCCGACGACGTCGGCGAGCCGCTCTACGCCACGCGAGGCCAGTTCCTCTTCGAGCTCGCGCAGGATCCGCGTGCAGGCGGACGGATCGTGGAAGGTTATCGTGCCGACGCCGACCATGGACGCGCCGGCGAGGATCAGCTCAAGCGCGTCGCGGCCGGTCGCCACCCCGCCCGTGCCGATGATCGGCACACCGGGCAGCGCCTCGCGGACCTGCCAGATGCAGCGCACGGCTATCGGCCTGATGGCGGGCCCGGACAGGCCGCCGGTCAGGCCCGCCAGCTGCGGCCGCATCGTGTCGGTATCGATCACCATGCCGAGCAGCGTGCTGATCATCGACAGGCCGTCGGCCCCGGCCGACGCGCACGCGCTGGCGATCTCGACGATGTCGGTGACGTCGGGCGACAGCTTGGCGAACACCGGGATGTCGTACCGGGCCCGGCCGCGCACTGCCTCGATCACCGCCGCCGACGCCCCGGGGCTGCTGGCGAACACCTGGCCGCGGTCCTCGACGTTCGGGCGGCAGAGGTTCACCTCGATCGCCGTGACGCCCGCGGCGTCCGACAGCCGCGCGGCTAGCTCCGTGTACTCCGCCACGGTGCCACCCGCGATGGACACCACGGCGCGCGCCCCGCGCGATAGCAGCCAGGGCAGGTCGCGCTGGAGAAAAGCGTCGATGCCCGGACCCTGCAGGCCTGTCGAGTTGAGCATGCCGCTCGCCGTCTCGGCGATACGGGGCGTTGGCCGGCCGGCCCGGGGGGCGAGCGTCACCGACTTGGTGACCACCGCGCCGATCTTCGATACGTCCATGAACTGAGCGAGTTCGCGGCCGGCTCCAGCGCAGCCAGACGCCGTCGTGATCGGGTTGGGCAGCTCGACATGGCCGAGCCTGGCCCGCAGGTCAACCGCCACGCGACTGCCTCCCATGCTGACCGTTCCCGGATCCGCCGGCGGCCGCACGGCGGGACCGGGGCTCCCAGCCCGGCGCGCCGAACGCGTCGAACGGGATCGTGCCCCGGTCGTCCCAGCGCACCTGCTCGCCGCGGAACACCGGGCCATCGACACAGGCACGTGACATCCGGGTGACGCCGTCGCTGCCCACGACGGGCAGCACGCAGGCCATGCAGACCCCGATGCCGCAGGCCATCGCCTCCTCGACGGCGGCCTGCACGGGGATGTCATACCGCCGGGCCAGCGCGGTGACCTCGCGGAGCACCGGCATCGGGCCGCAGGCGTAGACGACCTCCGTCCGCGCTTCGTGCACGACCTGGTCCAGGACGTCGGTCACCGTGCCGCGGATGCCGAGTGATCCGTCCTCAGTCGTGATCGTCGCTGACCGGCCAGTCCGGCGCGCGGTGAGCGCGCCGAAGACCCGCTCGCCCGTTGCGCCGCCGAGCAGGAAGTCGATCGAACTACCGCGGGCACGCAGCCGGCCAGCCAGGCTGAACAACGGCGCGCTCGCGTAGCCTTCGCCGACAAGCAGGCAGCTCGCCGGATCGCGGGGCAGCGGGAACGGGCGGCCGAGCGGGCCCGTCACGTCCAGCACGTCCCTGGCTCGTCGCTCTGCCAGCCACTGCGTCCCGGCGCCATGTACCTCGAACACGAACTCGACTGTGCCGCCGTGCTCGCTGCGTACATCGTGGATGGAAAACGCCCTGCTCAGCAGCGTGGAACTGGCCGGCCCGCCGACCGCGATGCAGACGAACTGGCCGGGCCTGAAGCGCGCGGCGATGGCGGGGGCGATCAATGTCATCGCGTAGTAGGCGTCCAGCCGCCGGACAGTCAGCACCGTGCCGCGTATTTGTACCGGGCCGGCCTGAGTCTCGGCGACGGTCACGGCGCGCCGCCCGCTGGCCCGCTCGCTCGGCGCAGTGCCGACCCGGCCGCTCCCCCCAGTGCCGACCCGGCCGCTCCGTCCAATGCTGGCCCGGCCGCTCCGCGCAGGCTGGCCGCGTGCTCCTGCAGGGACCGCACGCCAACCCCGCCCGAGTTGATGGCCTCGATGCCCTGCACCGCAGCGGCCAGCCCCTGGATTGTCGTGATGCACGGGATGCCGCGCCGCACCGCAGCCGTCCGGATCTCATAGCCATCGCGGCGGAAACCGCGCTGGCCTGGCCCGCCGAACGGGGTGTTCACGATCAGGTCCACCTGCCCATCGAGGATCTTCTCGACGATCGTCGGCTCGCCATCGGAGCCACGCCCGTCGCTGTGCTTGCGCACAATCGTGGCACCGACCCCGTTCCGGCGCAGAACCTCACCGGTCCCGCTGGTCGCCCAGATCTCGAAGCCCAGCTCGGCCAGCCGCTTGACCGGGAAGATCATCGACCGCTTGTCCTTGCCGGCGACGCTGACGAACGCACGGCCCTTGACCGGCAGCGAGCCGTAGGCGGCCGCCTGCGACTTGGCGAAGGCGGTCCCGAACACCTCGTCGATCCCCATCACCTCGCCGGTGGACCGCATCTCCGGGCCGAGCAGGGTGTCCACGCCCTCGCCGCGCGCGTCGGCGAACCGGGAGAACGGCAGTACCGCCTCCTTCACCGCGATCGGCGCGTCCAGCGGGAGCGTCCCGCCGTCACCGGTGGCGGGGAGCATGCCCTCGGCCCGGAGCGAGGCGATCGACGCGCCGAGCATCACCCGGGCAGCCGCCTTCGCCAGCGGAACAGCGGTCGCCTTTGACACGAACGGCACGGTCCGCGACGCCCGCGGGTTGGCCTCGAGCACGTACAGCACCCCGGCGGCCAGCGCATACTGCACGTTCAGCAGCCCGCGCACGCCAACTCCGCTGGCGATCGCCTCGGTTGAGGACCGGATCAGCCTGATGTACTCCTGGCCGAGCGTGATGGGCGGCAGCGCGCAGGCCGAGTCGCCGGAATGTATCCCGGCCTCTTCGATGTGCTCCATGACGCCACCGAGGAACAGTTCGGCGCCGTCATAGAGGGCATCCACGTCGATCTCGATGGCGTCGTCCAGGAACCTGTCGATCAGCACTGGATGCTCGGGCGATGCCTGCGTCGCGCGGAGTACGTAGTCGGCCAGCGATGCGTCGTCATAGACGATCTCCATGCCGCGCCCGCCGAGTACGTACGACGGCCGGACCAGCACGGGATAGCCGATCTCGTGCGCGATCGCCTCGGCCTGGGCGACCGAGGTCGCGGTGCCGAAGCGCGGCGCCAGCAGGCCCGCGGCGGCCAGCACTGACCCGAACTCGCCGCGGTCCTCAGCCAGGTGGATGGCTGCCGGCGAGGTGCCGACGACCGGCACGCCGGCGGCCTCGAGCGCACGGGCCAGGCCGAGCGGCGTCTGCCCGCCGAGCTGCACGATCACCCCGACCACGTCGCCAGTCCGCCGCTCGGCGTGCACCACTTCGAGCACGTCCTCGAGCGTCAGCGGCTCGAAGTAAAGCCGTCCCGAGGTGTCGTAGTCGGTAGACACGGTCTCGGGGTTGCAGTTGACCATCACCGTCTCGTATCCGGCGTCAGACAACGCGAACGAGGCGTGCACGCACGCGTAATCGAACTCGATGCCCTGGCCGATCCGGTTCGGGCCACTGCCCAGGATGATCACCTTCGGCGCCGAGCGGACCGGCACCTCGGTCTCGAGGTCATAGGTCGAGTACAGGTACGGGGTGCGGGCGGCGAACTCCGCCGCGCAAGTGTCCACCACGTGGTACACCGGCCGGACGTCCAGCGACCAGCGCAGCGTCCGTACCTCCGCCTCCGTCTTGCCGGTGAGCTGGGCTATTTGCGTGTCGGCGAAGCCGAGCTCCTTGGCCGCCGCCAGGGCACGTGCCGTAGCGGGACCGCCCACGCCGATGCCGTCATCGCGGATGCGCCGGGCGTGCTCCTCGATCGCGGCGATCTGATCGACGAACCACGGGTCGATCGAGCTGACCGCGGCCACCTCGGCGACAGTCGCGCCGGCCCGCAGGGCCTGGTGCACTGTAGAAAGCCGGCCGTCATGCGGCACCGCGCAGCGGGCGAGCAAGTCCGCCTTGCTGCCCGGCGGCTCGGCCCAGCTGAACGAGGCTTCCCGCTGCTCCAGGGAGCGCAAGGCCTTCTGCAGCGCCTCGGGGAAGCTGCGGCCAATCGCCATTGCCTCGCCCACGGACTTCATGTGCGTGGTCAGCTCGGGGTCCGCCCCGGGGAACTTCTCGAACGCGAACCTCGGCACCTTCACGACCACGTAATCGAGCGCGGGCTCGAAGCTGGCGGGCGTCTCGCCGGTGATGTCGTTGCTGATCTCGTCCAGGGTGTAGCCGATGGCCAGCCGGGCGGCGATCTTGGCGATCGGGAACCCGGTCGCCTTGGACGCGAGCGCGCTCGAGCGCGACACCCTCGGATTCATCTCGATCACGACCATCCGCCCGGTTTCCGGATGCACCGCGAACTGGATGTTGCAGCCTCCCGTGTCGACCCCGACGGCCCGCGCCGTTGCGATGGCGACGTCCCGCATGTGCTGGTATTCCCTGTCGGTCAGCGTCATCGCCGGTGCCACCGTGACCGAGTCCCCGGTGTGCACGCCCATCGGGTCCACGTTCTCGATCGAGCAGACGATCACGACGTTGTCGTTGCGGTCGCGCATCAGCTCGAGCTCGAACTCCTTCCAGCCGAGTACGGACTCTTCGAGCAGGACCTCGGTCACCGGGCTCGCGTCCAGGCCAGCACCGGCGATGCGGTCCAGGTCGGCGGCTGTCCGGGCGACACCGGATCCGGTGCCTCCCAGGGTGAACGACGGCCTGACCACGATGGGGAAGCCCAGTTCTCCGGCTGCGGCCTGGCAGTCCGCCAGTGAGTGGCAGATCCGGCTGGCCGGCACCTCCGCGCCGATCCCGATCACGATCTGCTTGAACCGGTTACGGTCCTCCCCGGCCCTGATCGCGTCGATGCTCGCCCCGATCAGTTCGACGCCGTACCGGGTCAGGGTGCCCGCTTCATACAGCGCCACGGCAGCGTTCAGCGCGGTCTGGCCGCCGAGCGTCGGCAGCACGGCGTCCGGCCGCTCCTTCGCGATCACCTTTGCCAGCACGTCCGGCGTTATCGGCTCGACGTAGGTGGCGTCGGCGAATTCCGGATCCGTCATGATCGTCGCAGGATTGGAGTTGACCAGGCTGACGCGGAGACCCTCGGCCCGCAGCACCCGGCACGCCTGAGTGCCCGAGTAGTCGAACTCGCAGGCCTGCCCGATCACGATGGGCCCGGACCCGATGACCAGCACAGACCGCAGGTCGGCCCGCTTAGGCACCGTTCGCTCCGTGGCTCATCGGGCAGCCTCCATCAGGTCGCAGAACTCTGCGAACAAGCCGGACGCGTCGTGCGGACCCGGCGCCGCCTCCGGGTGGTACTGGACGCTGAAGGCCGGCGCGTCCAGCAGCCGCAGGCCCTCCACCACGCCGTCGTTCAGGTTCAGGTGGGTGATCTCGGCTGGTCCGTACTTTGTCGGGAACGCGCCAGTACCGGCAGACGGCAGGGCAACGGCGAAGCCGTGGTTGTGGCTGGTGATTTGTACCCGGCCGGTGCGCAGGTCTTGCACCGGCTGGTTCACGCCACGGTGGCCGAACCGCAGCTTGTAGGTGTCGAGCCCGAGTACGCGGCCGAGCACCTGGCTGCCGAGGCAGATGCCGAACAGCGGCACTCCCGCCTCCAGTACCCCGCGCATCGCATCCGCCGCGTAGCTGATTGCCGCGGGGTCGCCGGGTCCGTTCGAGAAGAACGCCCCGTCCGGGCCGACCGCCAGCATTTGCTGTGCCGTCGCCGTGGCCGGCAGCACGTGCACTTCGCAGCCGAGCGCGGCCATCGAGCGCGGCGTAGCCGCCTTGATGCCCAGGTCGAGGGCGGCGACCCGGTACCTGACCGGGGTGCCGGCCGGCGGCCGCACCACGTAAGGTTCGGCAGTGGAAACCTCGCGCGCGAGGTCGGCTCCGGTCATCGGCGAAGTGGCCAGCACCCGCTCGAGCAGCTCGCCGGGGTCGGTCATGTTGGCGCTGATCCCGGCCCTCATCGCGCCCTTGTCACGCAGGTGCCTGGTCAGCGCCCTGGTACCGGTCGTTGCGAAGCCGGTGACGGCCTGCCGCGCCAGCTCTGCCTGCAGGCTGCGTTGCGAGCGCCAGCTCGACGGCACCCGGGCGGGCTCCCGGACCACGAACCCGGCCACCCAGATCCGGCGTGACTCAGGGTCCTGTTCGTTGACCCCGGTGTTGCCGACGTGCGGCGCCGTCATGGCGACGATCTGCCGGGCGTAGGACGGGTCGGTGAGGGTCTCCTGGTAGCCCGTCATGCCCGTGTTGAAGACCATCTCGCCGAACGTGTCACCGTCGGCGCCGAACGTGTGCCCGCGGAACGTGAGGCCGTCTTCGAGCACCAGAATGGCAGGCCTCTCCGGCGGTGCCGCTGCGGTCATCGGGCCAGCTTCCCGTCTAGCACCGTGGGCTCGCCGCGCAGGAAGGTGGCTACCACCTGGCCGGGCAGTTCCATCCCTGCGAACGGCGAGTTGCGGCTGCGCGACGCGTGCTGGGCGGGATCCACGACGCCGCGCTGCGCAGGGTCGTAGAGCACCAGGTTCGCCGGGGAGCCAGCGGTCAGCGAGCAGCCGTGCAGCGGCGCTCCCTCCCCGTTCAGACGGCCGATCGCCGCCGGGCGGACGGACATCCGGTCGGCAACCTGCGCCCAGTCGAGCAGGCCGGGCTCAACCATCGCGAGCTGCACCGCCCGCAGCGCCGTCTCCAGTCCGGTCATGCCGAACGCGGCGGCCTGCCACTCTGCTTCCTTGTCCTCCACCGGGTGCGGCGCGTGGTCAGTGGCAACGCAGTCGATGGTCCCGTCCGCCAGGCCCTCGCGCAGTGCCAGCACGTCGGCCGCGGTGCGCAGCGGTGGGTTCACTTTGTAGACCGGGTCGTAGCTCGCGGCCAGCTCATCGGTCAGCAGCAGGTGATGCGGCGTAACTTCGGCGGTCACTCGCCAGCCCTTCGCCTTAGCCCACCGGATGATCTCGACAGAACCGGCGGTCGAGACATGGCACACGTGCAGCGCCGATCCGACGTGCGCGGCGAGCAGGCAGTCCCGGGCGATGATCGCCTCCTCGGCGACGGCCGGCCAGCCGGCCAGTCCGATCCTGCCAGCCACCTCACCTTCGTTAACCTGGGCGCCCTCGGTCAGCCGTGGCTCCTGCGCGTGCTGTGCGACGACACCGCCGAACGCCTTGACGTATTCCAGCGCCCGCCGCATGATCACCGCGTCGGACACGCACCGCCCGTCGTCGGAGAACACCCGGACCCGTGCCGCCGAGTCGGCCATGGCGCCGAGTTCGGCGAGATGGCCGCCGGACAGGCCGACCGTCACGGCGCCGACCGGCCGCACGTCGGCGAGGCCCGCGCGCTCGCCAAGCCGCCAGACCTGCTCCACGACGCCGGCGGTGTCGGCCACCGGCTCGGTGTTGGCCATCGCGTGCACGGCCGTGAACCCGCCGAGTGCCGCGGCCGCGGTGCCGGTCTGCACGGTCTCGGCGTCTTCGCGGCCAGGCTCGCGCAGGTGCGTGTGCAGGTCGACCAGCCCTGGGAGCGCCACGAGACCCGACCCGTCAAGCACCTGCGCGCCGCCCGCGCTGATGCCCGGACCGACTTCGGTGATCAGCCCGTCGCTGATCAGCATGTCCGCGGCCGCCTGGCCGAGCAGACTCGTTCCCTTGATATGCCAGGCCTGGCCGGTCACCTGTCAACCCCCGCTCCGTCTTCGCCGGCCGCGCCGCCGAGCAGCAGGTAGAGCACGGCCATCCGGACGCTCACGCCGTTGCTCACCTGCTCGACGATCGTCGAGCGGGGCGAGTCAGCGACCTCGGCGGCGATCTCCACGCCGCGGTTCATCGGACCCGGGTGCATCACGATCGCGTGCTCGGGCAGCAGCGCCATCCGGCTGACGTCCAGCCCGTACCGGCGGCTGTACTCGTGCACCGTCGGGAAGTAGGCCGCGTTCATCCGCTCGGCCTGCACCCGCAGCATCATCACCACATCGGTCTTCGGCAGCGCGGAGTCCAGGTCGTAGCCGGTCTCGCACGGCCAGCTCGACACGCCGTACGGCAGCAGCGTCGGCGGGGCGACGAGCATCACGTCAGCGCCGAGCGTGTGCAGCAGCAGCACGTTCGACCTGGCAACCCGGCTGTGCAGGACGTCGCCGGCGATCGTCACGCGCAGCCCCTCGAGACGGCCGAGCCTGCGTCGCATGGTGAACGCGTCCAGCAGCGCCTGGGTGGGGTGCTCGTGCGTGCCGTCGCCCGCATTGATCACGCTGCCGTGCACCCAGCCCGCAAGCCGGTGCGGCGCGCCCGAGGCCGGGTGCCTGACCACGACAGCATCAGCGCCCATCGCTTCCAGGGTGAGGGCGGTGTCCTTGAGGCTCTCCCCCTTCGCGACGCTCGACCCCTTCGCCGAGAAGTTGATCACATCAGCGGACAGCCGCTTGGCCGCGGCCTCGAACGAGATCCTGGTCCGCGTGGAGTCCTCGTAGAACAGGTTGACGACGGTTCGGCCGCGAAGCGTCGGCAGCTTGCGGATCGGCCGCTCGGCTACCTGAGCCAGCTCCTCGGCCGTGTCGAGCACGAGCAAGGCGTCGTCGCGGCTCAGATCACCAGCCGAGATCAGGTGGCGCTTCATCTGACCGCCTCCTTGTCGCTCCCCGCTGCGCCCGCCGCGGTGGGACCCTTACCACCCTTACCGAGCAGGACCGCGTCCTCGCCGTCTGTCTCTGTCAGCAGCACCTGCACGACCTCACGCTGCGAGGTCGGCAGGTTCTTGCCGACGTAGTCGGCCCTGATCGGCAGCTCGCGGTGGCCACGATCGACCAGCACGGCGAGCTGCACTGCGCGCGGCCTGCCGATGTCACCGAGTGCGTCGAGAGCTGCGCGCACGGTCCTGCCGGAGTACAGCACGTCGTCGACGAGCACCACGACCCTGCCGTCCACGCCGGAGGGCGGCACCTGAGTGTGCCCGAGAGTCCGTGCGGGCCGCATCCGCAGGTCATCGCGGTACATGGTGATGTCGAGCGAGCCGGCAGGTGCGGGGCGTCCCTCGACCTGGGACAGCCTTGCGGCTAGCCGCCGCGCCAGCGGCACGCCCCTGGTCGGGATGCCGAGCAGGATCACGTCTTCGGCGCCGTCGGTGCGCTCGAGAATCTCGTGCGCGATCCGCGTCAGCGCACGACGGATTTCCTCGGGGCCGAGAACGACCTTGGCGCCCGGCGGCGCAGGCGACCTGCCGCGAGCACCAGCGGGGCCGCTAACCGCCGCCTGGGCGTCTACCGCCGCCGACCCGCTACCTGTGGCACCTGCAGCCCCGGTAGCTGTCGCACCTGCGGACCCGCTACCTGCGGCACCTGCGGACCCGGCAGCGCCGACTCCGGCAGCCCCAGCCCCGGCGCCAACGCCAGACGCGGCGCCTGGATCAAGCACATGCATGAGAAGGACCCCCTTTCCCGCCTCTCCGGACGGGTCTTAAAGGACGTCAGTGCCCCCAACACTATCAGGAGCCGCACGCGCGACGCGTCGCAGCCACACCGTGTCGGCTAGCACGGGATGAGGTGACGCGCGTAACTTCAACCGTTTTCTGGCATTCGGCTTGACCTTGCCGCCCCTGGCGCTTACCGTCACTGTCCGTAACCGTCACTTTCAGCTATCAAGGGCCAGGGGGCCGTAACCATGTCATCGGATTACGCCAAGACACTCGGCGCGCGACTGCGCGCCATCCGCACCCAGCAGGGGTTGTCTCTCCATGGCGTGGAGGAGAAGTCACGCGGCCGCTGGAAGGCCGTTGTCGTCGGGTCTTACGAGCGCGGCGACAGGTCTGTCACGGTCCAGAAGCTGGCCGAGCTCGCCGAGTTCTACGGCGTTCCGGTCTCGGAGTTGCTGCCCGGAGACGTCGTGCCGACGCTCCTTGCGCCTGCCCCGAAGCTTGTCATCGACCTGGAGCGGATGGCGCAGCTGCCCAAGGACAAGGCTGGCCCGCTGTCCCGGTACGTTGCCACGATCCAGAGCCAGCGCGGCGACTACAACGGCCGCGTGCTGTCCATCCGCCAGGAGGACCTGAGGTCGCTGGCGGTGATCTACGACAAGAGCCCAGCCGACCTCACCGAGGAACTGATCAGCTGGGGCATCCTGGACTCCGACGCGCGCGGCGCCGTCGAGGCGTTCTAGCCGCTGGCTCGAGCTCAACCAGGGGGTATCCGCCGCCTCTCCACGGACAGGCCGTACCGCCCGGACCGGCCGCGCGCGGAGCGGACCGCCTGCACTGCCCGCGGCCGGGGCGGGCCGCCATGGGTGCGCCGCCGACGGGGCCGACCGCCAGACCAGCACGGACAAGCCGATAGGCCTGGGACCGGCCGCGGACCCTCCGTTGCGGCCGCGCCGCACACTGGGGACTGCCGCTGGGACTGCCCGAGGGCCACGCCGTCCCCGGCGCCGCATTCCGGAAAGTTGTAATCGGATGTACACGAACAATCCGGGCGAGACACACCCCTCGGACCGAGTGGCCGTGGCCGTGGGTGTGCGTTTACTGGTGTTATAAGAGCCTGCTGAAAAATGGTTGTCCGGGGTGGCGGCGCGCCTGCCGGTTTTGCGGGTTTAGGCCCTGAATGATGTGATCATGCAGGGTGTGGAGCGGGCGGGCCGGCAGTTGCTGGACGCGGAGATGCTGGCGGGGCACCTGGTGCCGGCCGGCAGCATGTTCGCGTTCCTGGCCGGGCACCGGGCGGAGTTGTTCCCTGATGCGGAGTACGCGGACTTGTTCGCGGCGCCGGGGGTGGGCCGGCCGTCGGTGCCGGCGACGCAGATGGCGGCGGTGATGACGCTGCAGGTGCTGCACGATTACTCGGACCGGGAGACGGCCGAGGCGGTCCGGTTCGACGTGCGGTGGAAGGTGGCGATCGGCACGGCGGTGGACGATGGGGGGTTTGATCCGTCCACGCTGGTGTACTGGCGGCGGCGGCTGGCGAAGTCCGGGCGGCC
>JASHTT010000712.1 GCA_030040415.1 Streptosporangiaceae bacterium
CGGCGGCGTCGTGGTCACGTCGCGGGCCCTGGCCGCCGCCGCGACCGACCAGACCGGCCAGGCCACCACTGCGCAAGCGCAGCCGAGTGCGGTGATCACGGCGGCAATCCTGTACCCGCGAAGCCCAGCCATCGCACTGCCCTCCGCCGACTTGCCTGAATAGCCAGTCAACACTAGCTGTTCGACGATGAACGGGAAGTGGCTGTCCATGCGAAGGCGCGGTGAACAGGAGCAGGAGCCCGCGCCCTGCTAGCGGCTCGCCCTGAGGCAGCCGGGCTAACGATCTCCGGCAGCTGCCATGAGTCAGCCGCGCTGGGTCAGCGCGGCCAGCACCGCGGGGAACACCGCGTCCGCACGGCCCGCCAGCTCCGCGTCGGTCAGCAACTGGACCGGGTGCGGCACGTAGACCACGCGGCAGTCCGGCATGCCAAGCAGCCGGGCCTGCTCGATCGCCTCGTCGGTGAACGGCTCAGTGGCGATGCCGACCGAGGGAACCTGGCGGCGTTCCAGGTGAACGAGGTCGCACACACTGCACGACGTGCACGAGCCTCAATCGGCCAGCGCCTCGACGACCGCGTCGGACACGGTGGCGACCTGGTCGATGAGGCCGAGCGCCGCGGGCTTGGAGAAGATCTCCTTTGTCACCCGCGACGTCGTCGCGCCGGCCTCCCGCAGCAGCAGCTCGATCCGGTCCAGGAACTCCTTGCCCCTGTTCTTGCGGATGTCCAGCAGCGCGATGCGGGCCCCGCTGATGTCGGCAAGGCGCGGAGCCAGCGGTTCTGCGGGCCTGACACGCTCGTCGAACGGGCTCACATAGTCAGCTGACACGGCGCTGGACCTCCCGGGAGACGATCGCCGAGCCCATGCCGGTGCACGGGCCGAGGACAGCAGAGTAACGCCCGGCTTCACCGCCAGCGACGAGCAGCACGATGGCATCCGGCGAGGTCCACTTCGGGATCACTTCGTCCGGGTCGGCCGCGTGCACGAACGGTGTCGTCTCGCCACGGCGCAGCTCGCGGGCCGGCTTGCGCACGCACCCGAACATGAACTCCCTGAGGCGCTGCTTGGTCCAGCCAGCTTCGCGGAACATCCGCGCGTGCTCGGGGCAGATGATGAACACCGACGGCTCGGCCAGTGGCCACCAGTTCGTGCTCCACGTGCTCGCGGCCGCCCACGCCAGGACGTACGCGAGGTCCTCTGGCGTCCGGCTGCGGTGGTCGGAGATCGACAGCGGCGCGTCGCAGCCGATCAGCGTGACGACTGACTGGCCGGGCTCGAACCCCCGCTCCACGTGCAGCGGCTGCCAGGGGCTGATCTCCTCGTCCTCGGCGACGCAGAAGCCGACCTTGCCCATCTGGCCGAGCGTGGCGCGGTCGAGCGCGCCGGGCATGGCGCCGCCGGTCAGCGAGACGAGCAGCCGGAGCGCCCGGCCGATGGTCAGGTTCGCCCGGTTGCCCGGCCCGAGTGCCCCCATCCCGCCGTTCAGCCCGATCTCGTTCCGCACCGGCCCGTTCACGACCACGAGCTGGCCGGCCGGCTGGGTCGTCACCGCCTGACCGTGCAGGTTGAACGCCGGGTCGAGCGCCGCCTTCGCGGCCGCGACCACGACCGGGAAGTACGAGGGCCGACAGCCCGCCAGCACGGCGCAGGCGGCCACGCGTTCCAGCGTCGCCTCGCCCATGGCGGGTGGGACCAGCCCGAGCGACCCGGCCGGGTCGGCGCCGCCGAGCATGGCCTCGACTCGCTCCGCCGTCGGCGGGACGACCGGCAGGCCGTCGGTCCAGCCGCGCTCGAACATCTCCTCGAGCTCGTCGCCACCGGCCGGTGCCGCGACAGCGGCGGCGAGCTCCGGGTCGAGCGCGGCCCTGGACATGCAGCCCGGCTTGCGCAGCGGCTCCGTGGCCGGCGGCACGGCGAGCGGCGTGCCGAGCAGGCTTCCGGCCGAACGTACGAGTTCGGCCAGCGCCGGCTGATCCCAGCCGGTGACACGGCCGGCGATCATGCCCGCGCCGTCCACGAGGACGGTTGTGGGCACGGACACAAGAGAATAGGAACGGGACGTCCCGAACGGCTGCGGCTGGGACGCGACGCCGCCCGGCCAACTCAGCCGCCGGGCAGTGCGGACCGCCACTTCGAGCGGATCCTCGAAGATCGCGGTGCAGGTCAGGCCTGCTCGCTGCCACCCGTCGCACAGCGGACCAAGGTTGCGCAGCGTCATCGCGCACGTCGGGCAGTCGTGCGACACGAACAGCAGCAGCGCGCAGCCGTCACGGACCAGGCGGGTGATAGTGATCTCCTGCTGGCCGACGCCGGACACGATCAGCTCGGGCGCCTGGTGCGGTGAGCTAGCTGGCATGTTCCCGGGTTACCACAACCGAGAGCCCGGAGGCGGCTGTGCCGCCTCCGGGCTCAGGAGTTCCGTTCGCGTCAGCCGTTGGGGTTGTTGTCTACCTGGACCGGGATGCTGCCGCCCGCGTCGCTCAGCGGCACGCACAGCGCCCAGACGGTTGCGTTGACGTCGTTAGCGTCGTAGCCGACCTCGGTCTGGATGATCCAGCCGTCGAGGCGGTTCGCGTACGGGCTGTTGGTGCTCCAGTCCATGACGCCGGGGAACGACGCGGCGACTGGCAGTGACTGCGACGTGGTCGAGAGGTTCGCGCTGCTGTCCGGGAAGGCACCACCCGTACCGCCGACCTCGACTCCGCCCGCAATTGCGACGTACTGCTCGCTCACCGCGTCCGTGTCACCGCACTCGACCGTCGCGACGCCTCCAGGGCCGATCCCGCCGCCGGCGGCAGAGTAGAAGTTGTACCGGTACACCGCACCGGCGAGCGTGCCGTCGCTGCCCGCCGGACCCGTCGCTCCGGGCTGACCGGGCTGACCCTGCGGACCCGTCGCGCCAGTCTTGCCGGTTGCCCCGGTCTTTCCAGGCACGCCCTGGATGCCCTGCTGGTTCCAGGCGACCTTGACCGTTCCCTTGGGGCAGTACGTCCCCTTGGCGACGGTCAGCACCCGGGTGGAGGTGTTCTCGCAGGCGTGGATGACCGGCGACGCGCTGTTCTGCGTCGCAGCGAACGACGCTCCCGCGCCGACGCCGACGATCGCGAGCGCGGCTGCCCCGGCAAGTAGGTTACGGATCTTGTTGTTGCGCAGCAAAGTGTCCCCTCTCAGATGTGCTCGTAGCAGAGACTTAGTTGTGGTCAAGCAACGAGCGAGCGCACAAGAACAGACGCGATGGACGGGTGTCTGGTTCACAGTGACTTGATGTGGTCGGTACCACTTGGCGATGAAATGGGATGCCGCCACCGCGGCACGGGGTCTGTACGGCCGGGTCAGCGCACGCTTGCCCGCGAATAGCCCGATACTGTGAGACGCAATGTTTTTTCCGGTAAGGGACGAGTGATGAGGTTCCGGTCTGGCGTGGCGATCGACCTCGGTACGGTCAACACCCTGGTCTACGTCGCCGGTCGCGGCATCGCCGTGGAAGAGCCGTCCGCCATAGGCGTCAACCGCGCGACGGGCGAGGTCGAGGTGGTCGGTCAAGCGGCGGACGCGCTGACCGGCAAGGAGCCCGCCAATATCGAGGTCGTGCATCCGCTCCGTGATGGCGTGATCGCAGATCTCGATGCGGCGGTCGCGATGCTGCAGGCTTTCTTCCGGATGGCGCGGCTGCGCCGAGGTCTCCGCAGGCCTGCCGCGGTGATCTGCCTGCCGGGAGAGGCCACCTGGGTGGAACGGCGGTCGCTGATAGCCGCGGCCGAAGCGCTGAAGCCGCACTGCTCCGTACGGCTTGTCGATGAACCAGTCGCAGCGGCGGCGGGTGCCGGATTCGACCTCGCTGCCGGGTCGGGTGCCTTCATCGTCGACGTCGGCGGCGGCACGACCGAGACCGCGGTGCTGGCCGGCGGCCACGTGGTGCGTGCTCGGTCACTGCGCCTCGGTGGCAACGCCATGGACGAGGCGATTATGCATAGCGTCCGCACGCAGCTCGGGCTGCTGCTCGGGCGCAACGCCGTGCGCAGCCTGAAGATGACTGTCGGCCTGGGCTACGGCACCGTCACAGAGGCGGAGACGGTGGGTGTCGATGCCGCGACCCGCGTCCCCCGCGTCGAGCACGTGCCGGCCTCACTCGTCGCCAGCGCGATCGAGCCCGTCGTGAAGGCCATCATCGGGTACGTGCAGGAGCTGCTATCGGACATACCGCCGAATCTCGCCGAGGACGTCGTTCGCGGGAAGATCCGGCTAGCCGGGGGCGGCGCGCTCCTGCCGGGTCTCGCCGACCGGATCGAGGCGGCGGCCGGCATCCCGGCGGTGGTTGTCGATGACCCGCTGCGGTGCGTCATCCGCGGTGCGGCGAAGATCCTTGAGCACGGCGACCAGTTGCCGCGTTTTGAGTCTTTCTGATCGTTGTGCGCCGCCTTTCGCGATAGGCGATCGTTAACGGCTTGCGATCAGCGCGGCGAAGTGCAGCCGACCGCTGCATGTGCATATTCGCGTATGCCGCTTAGCGGCAAAGAGCCGATGTTAACCTGCTCGCAAGATTGCAGCCGCATCCATGGACATTGATGATGAGTTCCCAGGGGCGTCCGGCGAGGCAGCGGTCGATCCGGCTGCTGTTGGCGATGGTGTTCGTGATTCCGCTTGTCTCATTGCTGGCTCTGTGGGGATACGCGGCCAGCGTGACGGTGTCGAACGCGATCCAGGAGCACAACTTCACCGGCGAGGACAAGCTCTACGGCGGGGCCGCCGAGACGTTGGGTGTGCAGCTAGCGATGGAACGCCAGGATGCATTCGTCTGGCTGATCAGCAACGGCACTACCCCGGAAGCTGCCATGCTGGCGCAGTTCCACGCTACTCATCAGGCGGTCATCGCGTTCCTCGCCGGAGTACGCGACAGCCCGGGCTCCATCGTGCCGTCGGCCAGGCCCGCACTCGCGAGCTTCGAAGGTCAACTCGCCCGGCTCGGTGCCATCGAGGCCGAGATCCAGTCGGGCCAGCTCTCGGCATTGCCGGCATTTCAGACCTATAACTCGATCGCGGACTCCGAATTCGACCTGTACAGCCACCTCGTGTACGTCAACAACGTCACTCTCTACCAGCAGGCGCAGGCCAGCGTGGAGGCCGGCCAGGCGCTGGACATGGCCGATCGCGAGGTGGCCCTCATCGACGGGGCACTGGCGAACGGCCTGCAGCTGAACACCAGCGAGCGGCAGGTGTTCGCCCAGTCAGTGACGAGCCAGCGCCTGCTGATGAGCGAGGCGCTCAAGCAGCTAAGCCCGACGATCGGCGCGGGTTACCGGCGTGTCATCAGTTCGCCCGCCTACCGGACCTTCCAGGGGATCGAGAACAGCGTCGCCGGCTCGGTCGGCAGCAAGGCCCCCGTCCCGGTCAACCCGTCGCAGTTCGCTCCCGTCGCGCGCACGCTGTTCACCGAGTACCAAGCCGCGGAAAGCCAGAACCGCGTTGCCCTGTCGGCCCAGGGCACCTCGCTCGGCAACAAGCTGCTGCTCCAGCTCGCGCTGGCCGGAGGCCTCGGGCTCCTCGCAGTGGCGCTGTCGGTGTTCCTGCTCGCCCGCTTCGGCCGCCGGATCAGCGGAGAACTGCGGACCCTGCAGAACGCCGCGCTGGAACTATCCGGCGAGCGGCTGCCGCGAGTGGTCGAGCGGCTCAGCCAGGGCGAGGAGGTCGATGTCGCCGCCGAGGTGGTACCCCCGGCACTGGGCCACATCGCCGAGATCTCCCGCGTCTCCGAGGCGTTCGCCACCGTGCAGCGGATGGCCGTCCAGTCCGCGGTCGGTCAGGCCAGGCTGCGCCGCGGCGTCAGCCAGGTATTCCGGAACCTCGCCTGGCGGAGCCAGTCGCTGCTGCACCGGCAGTTGTCGCTGCTCGACGCCATGGAGCGGAAGACGACGGACCCTGACGCGCTCGACGAGCTGTTCCGGGTCGACCATCTGACGACGCGCATGCGCCGGCATGCAGAGGGCCTGATCATCTTGTCCGGCGCCGAGCCCGGGCGTGCCTGGCGCGAGCCCGTGCCAATGCTCGACGTCCTGCGCGGCGCCATCGCCGAGATCGAGGACTACAAGCGGGTCACGGTCATAACCGATACCGAGGACGCCGTGGTCGGGTCCGCCGTGGCCGACCTCATCCACTTGCTGGCCGAGCTCATCGAGAACGCCACGTTCTACTCGCCCGCTAGCACCGAGGTATCGGTCAGGGCGGGCCGCGTGGCGAACGGTTTCGTGGTGGAGGTAGAGGACCGCGGTATCGGCATCAGCGATGAGGAGCTCGCCAGCATCAACGAGCGGCTGGCCAGCCCGCCGGAGTTTGACCCGGTCAATAGTGACCAGCTCGGCCTGTTCGTGGTCGCCAGGCTCGCGGCGCGGCAGAACATCAAGGTCACGATCCGTCAGTCGCCGTACGGCGGGACCGGAGTCGTCGTGCTTCTGCCGCATGCGATAGTCGTCGCGCGGGGCAGGGTGCTCTCGGAGGTGGACGGCCCCGGCTGGCTCTCGGCGTCCGGCGCGCCCGCCGCCATTCCGCCGCCAAGTCATCCAGACCAGAACGGCGGCGCGGATCTCGCGCCTTCGCTGACTGACCCTGATGAGCTGCTGCGCTCGGTGACTGAGATCGTTGGGCCCGCCGAGCCGGCCGACCAGGATCACTCCGTGCCGGATGCCGCCGACTCCTCCGGTCTTCCCGCTGCCGGTCTTCCTGCTTCCGGTCCTCGAGATTCCGGCCCGGGCGGCCTGCCGGTACGCCGTCCCGGCGGGAACTGGACGCCCGCCGCCTTTCCTGCTACCAGCGGGGATGAGTTGGCCAGCGCGCCGTCGGACGGGGCACCCGTGCTGCCGCGCCGGGTGCGCCAGGCAAGCCTGGCTCCCCAGCTCAGGGCGGACGTCAGCGCGCAGACCCACGAGCAGCCAGAGCCAGATCCGGCCGACGGGCGGTCCCCTGACGAGAGCCGTGCCCTCGTCGACGCGTTGCAGTTCGGCTGGCAACGCGGGCGCCTTGACGCCGACCAGGACGATGACGGCTGGACGCCGACGGCTGGGCCCGAGCCGGCCCCGCCAGCGGACGGACCAGCGGACGGACCCGATGGATCGAGCCCGTGGGCAGCGCGAGAGGGCGAGTGATGGAGCCTGAAGACCCGTCCGCGACGCTCAACTGGGTACTCGACGACCTCGTCAGCCGGGTGGACGGTGTGCGGCAGGCGGTGGTGCTGTCCCGCGACGGCCTGGCGCTGGCTTCATCGCGGGACATGACGAGGGAGGACACCGAGCATCTGGCGGCGGTGGCCTCAGGGTTGCAGAGCCTGGCCCGCGGTGCCGGGCAGCGCTTCGGTGGTGGCGGCGTTCGCCAGACCATCATCGAGATGGAAACGGCCCTGCTGTTCATCGCGGCCGCGGGTTCGGGCAGCTGCCTGGCGGTGCTATGTCCGGCAGAGGCAAATCCCGGGTTGATCGCCTACGAGATGGCCATGATTGCCAAGCGGATCGGGCAGCACCTGGCAGCTAACCCGAGGCCGCCTGCCGCGGCAGGGGCAAACGGCGCGGTTCCTGGCGCTGCCCCTGCGGACGGACCGCCGTGACGGCTTCCGGCGAGGAAAGGTGGCTCGACCGCGACGCGGGGCCTGTCGTCCGCCCGTACGCGATTACCCGGGGGCGCACGCGCCCGGGTCGGCCAGATCTGGGGCTGATCGACATGGTCGCGGCGACCACAGGCGCGGCAGGGACGGTAACTGGCGCTTCCGGCCAAGGCGCTTTCAGCCCGGGGGAGGGTCCGGCACTGCCACCCGAGCACAGGCGGCTGCTCGAGTTGTGCCGCAAGCCGTCGGCGCTAGCTGACATCGCATCCGAAGTGGACCTGCCGCTCGGTGTCGTCAGGGTGCTGATCGGTGACCTGTGCGAGCTGGGCTTGGTCAGGGTGGTGCGGGTCGCAGGGCAGCAAGCAGCCTCGCAAGAGAGCGTGCTGCGGAAGGTGCTCGACGGGCTCAAGGCGCTCTGACTTACGCTGCTTCGCCCGGTAAGAGCTATTTCATACATTACAGTTGCTAACAGCCGTAATAGTAATGTTATAGCGTGGGTCCAAACAGCGATTCGCTAGACAATTGTCAGTGTTCTGAGCCCCTTTTCCATTTCCCGCGGCGCTGATCTGCTACGGTTCGGAAAGTCCGGCACCCGTGTCACGTCCGGGTGCAACTTCGTCAGAAAGTGACATGTGGGCGGAAGCATCACTCGCTGTGCAAATGGCGGCACCTTCCCTCGTCTGCGCAGCGTGGTGCGGGCCGCGCTCGCGGCCACCCTGTTCGCACTCGCCACCTTCAGCCTCACCGGGGCCGTGCCCGCCCAGGCGGCTACGGCTCGCCAGAGCGCCGCGGTACGCGCGGCGATTCGCACCCGGCTGGCGGCCTGGCACTGGGCACTGCATCAGCGGGGCAAGCCGTACCTGTGGGGTGGCACCGGCCCGCGCGGCTTCGACTGTTCCGGGCTGGTCTATATGGCGTACCTGAAGGAGGGAATTCGCCTGCCGCGCACTACGTACGGGATGCTGGATAGCTGGCACCTGGTACGGATTCCCAAGCGGGAGGCGCGTCGCGGCGATCTTGCCTTCTTCGGCCCTGGTCACGTCGAGCTGTTCGCACACGGAGACTGGACCTTCGGTGCGGAGGACGCGGGTACCAGGATCGGGTTCCACGAGATGAGCGTCTACTGGCACCCGACGATGTACTTCCGCGTCCGCCGCTGAGTCACGCCGCGATTTCCCCGAATTTTCCCAGGTCGCGCCCTGGAAGTCATGGCAGGCTGAACTGGTGCCCCCCCGCGAACCTGCTAAGCGCCTGCTGCTCCCGACCCTGATTAGCGTTGCCATGCTTGCCGCATTTGTCCCGGCGGCGAGCGTGGCAGCCTCCGCAGCAACGGCACCGCCTGCGCCGTTGGTGCAGCGCGTCCTCGCGCTGCACAGTCCGTTCGAGCGTGCCCTCGCCGGGTCCACCAGCGGTCCGATCGCGGGCGTCGTTCCCCCGCTCGAAGCCGGAACCGGTGCCGGGAGCAGCATCGCGGCAAAACCGCATGCCGCCAGCAGCTGCACGGAGCCAGAGTGCGACGTGAGCTACGGCGGCGGCGCCGTGCAGCAATCCCCGCACGTCTACCTGCTGCTGTGGGGCCCGAAGTGGAGCCTGGCGGCGGCCACGCCCGTCGTCAAGTACCTGAAGGCGTTCTACTCGGGCCTCGGGGTTACCCCCGATGACACCTGGTCGACGATCACCTCGCAGTACACGGGCCCGTCCGGCGCGCCGACATTCGGGACCTCGGTGCTCCAGGAGACCTACCAGGACACGTCGAAGCCGCCGAAGAAGGTGACTCCGGACGA
>JASHTT010000713.1 GCA_030040415.1 Streptosporangiaceae bacterium
CCGCGCGGCCGCCGCCGAAGCCGAATGTCTTGAAGCCCATGGACTCCAGCGCAACGTTGCCGGCCAGGATCATGAGGTCGGCCCAGGAGATCTTCTGGCCGTACTTCTTCTTGACCGGCCACAGCAGCCGGCGGGCCTTGTCCAGGTTCACGTTGTCCGGCCAGCTGTTGAGCGGAGCGAAGCGCTGCTGGCCCGCGCCTGCGCCACCACGGCCATCGCTGACCCGATAGGTGCCCGCGCTGTGCCACGCCATCCTGATCATCAGCGGGCCATAGTGGCCAAAGTCAGCCGGCCACCAGTCCTGCGACGTCGTCAGCACCTGCGCGATGTCCTGCTTCACGGCCGTCAGGTCGAGGGTCTTGAACGCCTCCGCGTAGCTGAACCCCTCTCCCAGCGGGTTGGCCACGGCCGGGTTCTTGGCGAGGATCTTTAGATTCAGCCTGTTCGGCCACCAGTCACGGTTTGAGTCACCCATCGTGGGGTGGGTCAGGCCGTGCACGACCGGGCAGCCAGCCTCGCTTTCGGGCGTCGCACCTTCGATGTCTATTGGGTCATGGTTCTCAGACATGCAAATCCTTCCGGACTAGGAGGATCACTGTGATCAGGAACTGTGTGCTGAACAGCGGGGGCACAGACCCCAGTAGATGACCTGTGCCTCGTCGACCGAGAAGCCATGGGCGTCGGCCGCGGTCAGGCAGGGCGCTTCGCCGACCGCGCAGTCGACGTCAACGACGACGCCGCACGACCGGCACACCAGGTGGTGGTGGTTGTCCCCGACGCGTCCCTCGTACCGGGCCGGGCTCCCGGGCGGTTCGATGGAACGCACCAGCCCCGCCGCGGTGAGCGCGTGCAGGGCCTCGTACACGGCTTGCAGTGAGACGTGGCCGATGCGCTGGCGCACGCCGGAGGCGATGGCCTCGACTCCGAGGTGGTTGCCGTGCCGGACAGTCTCAAGCAGTGCGACCCGGGTCGCCGTGACCCGCAGGCCGACGCGGCGCAACTCGTCCGCGGTAGTCGGAGCCTCCGGTGCGGTCACCTGGCCAAGCTACCTCGTTAACTTGACTCATTCAAGTTAACGAAGGAATCAAGTCAAGTGAGGACGTCGCGGCGCAACTGCGGGAAGACCTTCGAGACCTTGCCGAGCAGGTAGTCGCCGTAGCTGCCGGTGAACGCCCGCAGGTCCGCGCCGTCCCATCGGGGCCGTCCGTCGTCGCCAACGCTGGCGAGGTCAGGCAGCGGCGGCACCTCGGCAGCGAAGCCGGGGTCCAGGAAGAACGGGAACGAGAACCGGCCGTGCCCGCTGAGGTTGCGCACCCGGTGCGGAGTCGACCGGTACCAGCCCCCGGTGAGCTTGTCGAGCATGTCACCGATGTTGCAGACGAAGGTGCCCGGGATCGGCGGTGCATCGATCCAGCCGTCAGCGGTGGCGACCTGCAGGCCGCCGCTGTCGTCCTGGGCCAGCACCGTGATCAGCCCGTAGTCGGTGTGCTCGCCGACGCCCCAGTCCGCCGTCCCCGGCGGCGACGCCGGGTAGTGAAAGATGCGGAACAAGATGGTCGGCTCCGCCGTGTAGCCAGCGGCGAAATAGCCGCCGTCCAGGCCGAGGCTTAGCGCCACACCAGCCAGCACGGCCTGGCCGAGCCCGGTCATCGCGTCGAGATAGCTGAGTACGAGCTGGCGCATCGCCGGAACCCGCCGCGGGAACAGGTTGGCGCCGTGCAGCGGGAGGCCGGCCACCACACGCGGATCATCTGCTGGCAGCTCGGTCCCGAAGTAGAGCCCTTCCTTCAGGTCAGGCCGGCCAGACGTCAGCTCGCCGCCCACCGGAAAGTAGCCGCGCCAGGCACGACCTCCGTGCGCCATGGCGATCTCCATCTTGTCGGCGGCCGGCAGTGCGAAGAACTCAGCGCTGGCCGCCGCCAGATCGCTCATCAGCGCGGCAGGCACCCCGTGGCCGGTGACGTAGAAGAAGCCGTAGTCCCGGCATGCCTCCTGTATCTGCCGCGCGACCGCTGCCTGGTCCGCGCTTACCTGCCCGGCCACTTCCCCCGCGGACCCCGCGCCTGTGAGCGGGCTCACGTCGATCACCGGCAGGGCCGCGTCGTGCCGGCCGTCTCCTCCGCTCGATCCGCCAGCATCCGAAGCTCCCATGAGGCCATCCTCGCGCACCCGAACCGGGCCGGGCTCGACGGGCAGGGCGCATCCGGTTCAGGATTCAGCATGAGCACCCGGCAGGGCGTCTTATCTGCATGGAGACAGTAGAGGCTCCGGCGTGACCAGCGAGCACGAGGCGCTCGGCCGCATTCGCCCGGGCGTCGCCGCCTGGGGCGCGCAGTCGGCGGACGACGTGGTCGACGACTTGTTCCGCGCGCACGCGGTGAGTCTTGTCCGCGTGGCGACGCTGCTGCTCGGCGATCAGCCCAGCGCCGAGGATGTGGTCCAGGAAGTGTTCCTCCGGCTGTCGTGGAGCCTGCCCCGCATCAGGGACCCCGGTAAGGCGGTCCCCTACCTGCGGACCTCGGTCATCAACGGATGCCGCTCGGTGCTGCGAGCGCGACGGCGTGCCGCATTGCGGGGAGTGGAGCACCAGCCTCCGGTGTGGTCGGCGGAGTCGGCGGCGCTCGACCGCGAAGACCGTCGCGCAGTGCTGGCCGCGGTCGCCCGGCTTCCCCGCCGAGCGCGGGAAGTGCTGGCCCTGCGCTACTACCTTGACCTGCCCGACCAAGAGATCGCCGCGATCCTCGGGGTCAGCAGGGGCACCGTGTCATCCACCGCGTCCCGCGCGCTCGGCGCGCTGAGCCGGTCGCTGAAGGAGGAGCCGTGAACGCCCTCGAGGACAAGCTGCGCGACGCCTACCAGACGGCTGCGGAAACCGTCAGGCCTGAGACCGTTCTGACAGTCGGGGTCCGGGCGCTGGATGGCCAAGACCGGCGTGCGGCCCGCCGCCGCGGGCTCACCCGTTCGCGCGGCCGACTGCTGATCCCGCTGACTGCCGCCGTCGCCGTCACGGCGGTAGCTGTCATCGCGTTCGTGCAAGCCCGACCCGCGACGCGTCCGTCCGGCGTCGGCCAGCGGCCAGGCGCCACTATGTCTGCCGCGCCCGGCCGATTCTTCGTCGCGCTGGACTACACAACGAACTCGTCCATGGCCGTGTTCAATGCGACGACGGGTGCTCAGATCGCCTCGATCAGCCTGCCGTTCCCCGCGTCCTACCTCCGGGGCGTGGCGACGGGCAACGGCCGCACGTTCGTGGTCGCCGCCACCCAGCCGAACTCCTGCAGCACGTCGCTCTACCGGTTCGGGTTGACGGCCGATGGCGCGCCCACCGCGCTGATTCCGGTCGAGACGGTCCAAGGGGCGATCTTGTCCCCGTGGGACATGGCGGTGAGCGGGAACGGCGCGATCGTGGCCTACGACGCGTATGTGTGCGGCCAGGGGATGGCCAGAGCGCTGCTCTCCCCCAGCCGTCATAGACACAGCTTGTCGGAGTTCCAGAGCGCCTACCTCGCCGTCGTGCACACCTCCATCTGGCGCACGAAGCGGTGGACTTACAAGACCAACACCGGCACCGGAGACGAGCGAATCATCACCGGCGGACCCCTGTCGCTGAGCGCCAACGGGGGAGTCGTGACCTTTGGCGACTGGGTTCTGCAGACCAGCGCGCCGCAGGGACAGCTGACACAGCGCGCCCACGTCGTCATACACACCGGCCAGTTCGGCCCGAAGACCATACTCGGAAGCGGCCTTCAACTTGCTCCCGATGGCGGGACCGTGTACTTCGCCACGTTCCGGGTCCGCCGAGACAAGCCAAACGGGAAGAACTGGCAGCTTCGTGCCCTTGACCTCGGCACCGGCCAGACGCGCCTGCTGTACAGCTTTTCGGGGACGCCGGTCCGCG
>JASHTT010000714.1 GCA_030040415.1 Streptosporangiaceae bacterium
GCCAGGACTGCCTGCATTCAGGCTGTCCGTGACGGGCCGTGGAGAAAGTCTACATGCCTCGCACCAGCCAAGCCGTGCGCTGCCTTAGGGCGGCCTGATACGACGCCCGGCCGCGGCGCGATGTCACGCCCTGGGATGTGCCTGCCGATAGACCGACATCAGTCGCTCGATGCTGACATGGGTATAGATCTGCGTCGTAGCCAGCGAAGAATGTCCGAGGATCTCCTGCACGCTGCGCAGGTCGGCGCCGCCCTCCAGGAGGTGCGTCGCCGCGGTGTGCCGCAGGCCGTGCGGGCCCATGTCGGGAACGGCGCCAGCAGCGGCGATCCTGGCGTGCACGACTCTGCGGACGGTGCGCGGGTCGATCCTGCCGCCCCGGGCGCCCACGAACGTCGCGCTCCCGGCCCCCGGGCCGGCCAGAACCGGCCGGCCAGCGTCCAGCCAGCTTCGGACTGCGCGGACGGCCGGCAGGCCGACCGGCACCACCCGTTCCTTGCTGCGCTTGCCGAGCACCCGGACGGTGCGCCGTTCCTCGTCAAGATCGCCTAGGTCGAGGCCCGCCAGCTCGCTGACCCTGATACCTGCGGCGTACAGCAGTTCCATGATCGCGGTGTCGCGCAGTTCCAGCGCGGCGGCGGCCTCCTCGGCGTGCTCGTCTGGTGCATCCAGTGCCTCGTGTGCCGGGACGGGCCCATCAAGCAGCGACCTCATCTGTTCCGGCGCCAGCACCTGGGGTAGCTTCCTGCGGACCTTCGGTGTGCCGAGCCCGGTCCCCGGGTCATCAGCCAGCCAACCGCGACGGCTGGCGAAGGCGCTGAACGCCCGGGCGGCGGCCGCCCGCCTGGCGACAGTGGACCTGGACTGCCCGGCGCGGTGCTGATCCCCGAGCCAGGCCCGCAACTCGGTGATGTCGAGGTCTTGCAGCTCGGCGCAGCCACCATCGGCCGCGTGCCGGAGCATCGAGGTTATGTCGCCGAGGTAGGCGCGGACGGTGTGCGGGGACAAGCCACGTTCCGCGGCAAGATGACGACGGAACGCAGCCAAAACCGTGGCCATCGACTCAGGCAGTGGCGACGGCCCGGCGGTCGTCTCCGCGCTGACGCCAAAGCGCGCACCGCCACCCGAGCCCGAACCACCGCGGCCACCCGAGCCCGAACCACCGCGGCCACCCGAGCCCGAACCACCGCGGCCACCCGAGCCCGAACCACTGCGGCCACCCGAGCCCGAACCACCGCGCCCGCCCGAGCCGGAACCGCTGGCGAGGCGCACACTGCCGCCGGAGTCCATGTGGCCAGTTTGTGGCAGCGGCTCCCCGCGCGCGACGAGCCGCGCCGGATCGCCCGGCCCGCTGGTGCCTAGCGCTGACCGCCCGCCCTCACTCCACCGTCACGCTCTTGGCCAGGTTGCGCGGCCTGTCGACGTCGTGCCCGAGCTGGACCGCGGCGTGGTAGGCGAGCATCTGCAGCGGCACCGATAGCAAGATCGGGTCGAGCTCGGGCTCGTTTTTGGGCACGACAATGACGTCGCCGGCGTCCTGGCCGTCCGGCACACTGTGGCCGACGAGTACGACACGGCCTTGACGTGCCCGGATCTCCCCGAGCGTCGACAGATTCTTCTCCCGCAACTCGTCGTCCGGCACGACCGCGACGGTGGGCAACTCAGGACCAACCAGGGCCAGCGGCCCGTGCTTCAGCTCGCTCGCCGGGTAAGCCTCGGCGTGCAGGTAGGAAACCTCCTTGAGCTTCTGCGCGCCTTCCCGCGCGACGGGCCAGCCCCGGACCCTGCCGACGAAGAACATGCCCTGGTAAGCCGCGAGTTCCTTGGCAAGCCCCGCCACTTCCTCTTCCATGGCCAGGATCTGGGCGACCTGCTCGGGGAGCATGCGCAGGCCGTCGCCGATTCGGCGACCGTTAGCAGGTGACAGGTCGCGGATCCGCGCCAGGTGCAGTGCGATCAGCGCGAAGACCGTCGCCGTGGCAGTGAAGGTCTTGGTGGACGTGACGGAGACCTCTGGTCCGGCATGCAGATACACGCCGCCTTCGCATTCCCGCGCGATCGTGCTGCCCACCGTGTTGACCACACCGAGCACCCGGCCGCCCTTGCGCTTGACCTCCTGCACGGCGGCGAGTGTGTCGTAGGTCTCTCCCGACTGGCTGACGCCGACATACAGCGTGCCGCCCTCGATGACTGGACTGCGGTAGCGGAACTCCGATGCGGGCTCGGCGTCCGCCGGGATCCGGGCCAACTCCTCGATGAGCTGTGCACCGAGCAGGCCCGAGTAGTAGGCAGAGCCGCAGCCGAGGATCTTCACCCGGCTGATGCCCAATGCGTCACGCGGGTCGAGATTGAGCCCGCCCAGGTGCGCCGTGTTGAACCGGTCATCCAGCCGGCCGCGCAGGACTCGCTCGATCACCTGCGGCTGCTCGTGAATCTCCTTATGCATGAAATGGGCGTGTCCGTCTGCGTCGTAGCTGGCGACGTCCGTCTCAACCGTCGCGGCCTGCTTGGTAGTCCGCCTCGCGTCGAGTGTCGAAGTCCGGAACCCGTCGGCCCTGATCGTGGCGATCTCGCCGTCGTCCAGGTGCACGACCTGGCGCGTGTACCGGACCAGGGCCGCAACGTCAGATGCGGCGAACAT
>JASHTT010000715.1 GCA_030040415.1 Streptosporangiaceae bacterium
GGCCAGTTCCAGTGCGCGGGTGTTGACCCAGGCCCCATGCAGATCGCGGTTGGTCAGGTAAGCCGGCCGGCTTCCGGTGACCCGGTCTAGAGTCTGCCGGTCCGGCGTGCCGCCGGCGAACCACTCCAGCCGCCAGCCCGAGCCCGCTATCCACTCTCGGTCCGGATGTTCGGCGGCATACCGCGAGATCCTGTCGAGCGCGTCGGCGAGCGTGACCGCGCCGATCAGGTTGCAGCTGATCATCGTGACGCCGGCGAAGGCCGGGTGCACGTGCGCGTCCTGGAAGCCGGGCAGCAGCGCGCGGCCGCGCAGGTCGACGAGTTCGGTGCCCGGCCCGGTCAGTTCCCCGAGGTCGGCGTCGTCCGCCGCTACCGCCGTGATGCGGCCCCGGGTGACGGCCACTGTGCCGGCCGGGCGGCCGTCTGCGGACGTCGCCCGCACGACCCGGCGACCGCTGGCGTCCGCCGTGTAGACGGGTCCGCCGGCGAACACCAGGTCGGCATGCTCTGTCATGCGTTCAGCCTCTCCACCCCGATGCGACCGTGAGTCTGTCAAAAATACAGCGGTGATCCTGGGCAAGGCCTTAGCCATGGTCTGGCACCGCGCTGGTTCCGGGGGTGGGCCGGCCTGGTACCCGGCGATCGCCGCCCGCCGACCCGGCCGTTACTCAGCCGCCTGATGCCCCGCAGGCGCCGCAGCCGGCGGCGGAGCCGCACGTGACGCCGGAACCGGCAGCGGCGCCGGCGCCTGCCAGCGGACGGACCTGACGGCCGGCGTGGCAAGGACCAGCGTGCTGCTGAGCGTCGCGTACCCGGCGCCGAACAGCAGCAGCCTCGCCGGGCCGACTAGCGCGGCGACCGGGCCGATGATCGCATAGCCGAGCGAGCCCAAGGCATAGGCGCCGGTCAGCGAGAATGCGGTGGCCCGGCCGAGCATGTCCGGCGCCACCCGCTGCTGCATCGTCGTCGACCAGAACGTGCTGAACACCGAGCTGCCGGCCCCGCCCGCCAGGGCCGCCGCGGCCACCAGAAACAGCGGCTCGCGCAGGCCCAGCATCAGGCACGGCAGCGGGAAGCCAAATGTCCCGATCACTGCGACTGTCAGCAGCCTGCGCGGCCTGCGGCCGACCAGGGCGACTCCGGCCAGCACGGAGCCCGCGGCGTAGGCGCTCATGACGATGCCCCAGGCTCGCGCACCGCCCAGGTAGCCCCTCGCCATGATCGGCCCGAGCAGCAAGTACGGCGCCCAGGTGAACAGGTTGAACAGCGCGAACTGCACAGTAGTCAGCCACAGCCAGGTCTGCGCCCGGAACTGTGCCCAGCCGTCAGCCAGATCCCGCCACGGCGACTGGCTCGGCGGCCTGGCCATCGGCACCGTCAGGAAGGCGAGACTGAGAATGCTGACGCCGAAGCTAGCCGCGTCGAGGGCTATCACCACAGCCGGGCTGGTGACCGCGATCAGGATCCCGGCGAGTGCCGGGCCTGCGACTCCCGTCGCCGACTGGGCGACGCTCAGCAGGGCGTTGGCGTCCGGCAGTTTGCCGGCCGGCGCGATCTCCGCGCGCAGACCGCCGAGCGCCGGGTTGAAGAATCCCTCCCCCGTGCCAAGCAAGGCTGCCAGCAGAACGAACAGCCAGATAGGCGGCCTGCCGGCCAGCAGCGCGGCGGCCAGCGTCGCCTGAACCGCCAGCCGCGAAGTGTCGGTCGTCAGCATCACCACCCGGCGGCCGACCCGGTCAGCGAGCACTCCCCCGCCGATCATCACGAGGACCTGCGGTACCACGTCGGCGGCGAAAACGAATCCGAGCTCGGCGGGGCTGCCGCCGCTGCCGAGGACCGCGAACGTCAGCGCGACCGTGGACATGGCCGAGCCAAGCAGCGACGTCGCGTAACCCGCGTAGAACACGCGGAAGTTCCGCTCGGCGAACGGGCCCAGCCGGATGCCTGCCAGCCCGGCCGCACGACGCCCCGTAGCCCCCCGCGCTCGTTCGCTCTTCGCGCTTTCCTTAGAATTGCGCGCAAGAATTGATTTACTGCGGCTAACAAGAGCCTGAATTGATCGCTCCGGCACATAATAAAATTGCCAGACTCAGGCATTGGAACGCAACTGAATCTCACATCGCTAGTCACGTTAGATGCCCAGGTCAGCCAGATGTTGTCGCAGTAAATCTACTACCGTGGCGATCCCGCCGTAGGTTATGATGACTACCGTATGCCGATACAGAAACGCGGCGGCAAAGGATTTACTGCGGTGCCTTGGCTACCAGTTACGGCGAAATGAGGGAGGGCGCGGACAATGAATTCGCGTGGGCCAGGGCAGATCGTGCCGGTGGCGTACGTGCCGGTCGAGTACGCGGTGGCGGTCGACCGCTACCTGGCCGAGGCCGACCTCGCGCCTAGTTCCAAGCGTGTCTACCGGATCGCGCTGACGGGATGGGCATGGCCGCTGGTGGGGAAGCTTCCGCCGGCCGGCAGTGACCGGCGCCGGGCGAGCCCGCCGATCGTGCCGCTTGCGCTGCTCGACGACGGTGACACCGGCCGGCGGCTGGCCGCGGCCGTGCGGCACCGGTTCCGGCACGCCGAAGTGAGGACTGTGAACCGCGAGCTGTCGGCGTTGCGCAGCGCCATCGCGTGGTGGCAGCGCAGGCAGTGGATCACCGCCGACCCGACGGCGGCGCTGCACGTCAGTACCGACAAGCCAGCGCCCGCTGCCGGCCGGCCGCTGACCGCGGCGCAGCTCGCGGCGCTGTTCGATAGCAAGGCCCGGCTGCGCGAGCAGGCGCTCTGGCATCTGATCGCTGACAGTGGTGCGACCGCCGACGCGGTGCTGGGGCTCGATGCCGACAAGATCGATACCGGCCGCAGGCGAGCCCGGCTGGCGGGCGGCGGCCCGGCTGCCGCCCCTCGGATCGAGTGGGGCGACCGCACGGCTGAACTGCTCGGCTGGCTGCTGGCAGGCCGGCGGTGCGGCCCGGTCTTCCTGACTGACCGCCGTGCGCCGGCGGGCGCCCCGCTAGCTGATGTCTGTCCGCTCGACGGCCGCGGCCGGATGTCCTATCGGCGCGCGGCGGAGATCTTCACCGAGCACACCCGCGCCCTCGACCCCAAAGGGACCGGGTGGACGCTGCACCAACTGCGGCACAACGGCAAGCTTGAGCTAGCCCCCGCGGCTTCGGGTCGCGTGCCAGCCTGAGCTGAGGCGGGCACGAGCAGGCGGGCTACAGGCCGGCGCCAGCCGCCGCGTCGATCGCGGTGAACGGCAGCAACGGGCCGACCTCCTCGGTGCTGATCACCGCCCCTTGCGGCGTTTCCTGCCTGATCTTTGCGGCGAACTCCGCTGCCTGGTCGGCGTTGTTGGCGCCGACGACCAGGAACCGCCAGCGGCGGACGACCGAGTAGCCTTCGCCGGCTAGCCGGGCTGTGAGGTCCACGGCGTCGCGATGCTTCGGCAGTTGCACACGGACCTCAAAGAGCGCGTGTCCCGCAGCGAGAGACTCCTGCGTCTCCTCGGCGTCCAGCCGCTCGCGCTCGGCATCGATCTCGGCCGCGGAGCGCGGCAGCGCTACGTCAGCTGCCCGCCATGCCTCTTCCACCGGATGCCACCGCTCCACCACGAAGTCAGCCCGCAGGCCCTTGGCTCCCAGCAGATCGGAGACCGTCTGCTGCGCGGTCGCGGCGGCGTCCTGCGAGTGGGCGTAAAGGTAAAGCACGCCCGCCTCCGCGCCGACCATCACCCGGCCGCCAAGACGCGCGTGCACCTCGCGTTCCACCCGGTGGCCGCTGAGGCCTGCGAGCGCATGCGCTGCCTCCGCGGCGTCGTGCAGCCTGACGGTGACCCGCCAGTCGTTGCTATCCGTCGCCACTCCGCCGCCTGCTGCGGCGCTGTCATCAGTCACGGCGGCGACTTTACCCGAGTCTGGCATCGCCGCCGGAGGCTGCCCGGGAGCGAGCCGGGTCTTCGCCGATCGGGCCCTCGTAACGTGCTTCATCCTGACTCGCAGGTCCTGCCAGGGGCAGATCTGGCGTCGCCGCTATCGCGCCTGGGCCACACTAGGAACATGGAGCAGATCGCTCGCGAGTACATCGCCTTGCGTGGCGGCGTGTTGCGGCGGATCTACAGCATCCAGCAGCCCGACGGCACCGTCGTTCTCGGCGACCATGAGGCCTGGCTGGCCAGCCGCGCTGCTCGCTGCGCCTGCGGAAACGTCTGCCGGGGCTCTGGGCGTACTTGCGGGGATGCGGCGTGCATCAGCAGCCTCGGCAGGTAGCACCCGGCGACGAGCTAGGACGGCAGCTGCTTCGGCCTGAAGCCGATGTACCGCCCTGCATGTCCGCCACTGCACCTTGACGCGGCATGCGCAACCTCCGGACTATAAGCGGCAAACCTCCCTTTTTGATCACCGCACTGATCAATACGGATGCCAGCACGCGGCTGTCAGGCCGCGCAGTCCCGGCAGACGGGCTGGCCGCCCTTGGTATCCGCGAGCTGGCTGCGGTGATGCACGAGGAAGCAACTCGAGCAGGTGAACTCGTCCGGTTGACGGGGGATCACCCGGAACGAGAGCTCCTCGTTAGAAAGGTCAGCCCCTGGTAGTTCGAGAGACTCGGCTATGTCATCCGGGTCGATGTCGATCGCGGTCGATGACTTGTCCATCCGCCGCGCCTGCAGTTCCTGCAGGCTGTCCTCGGTCAGCTCGTCGTCTGTCTTCCTCGGGCTGTCGTAGTCGGTAGCCATATCGGCTCTTACCCCTCCGTCTTCACTAAGTTGTTCGCGCGGTTCTAACGCTCAGGACCGCTCGGTTGTGCCCGAATCCGGCGGGGAATTCTGCCACGTCTGCGCGTCCGGTACAGCTACCCGTTGCGCGTGTCGCGACACCTCACCCGAGAGGCAGGGCTGGGCGGCAAACCGCACCTCACAGGACACGTGCGCCACTCCAGCCACATGAGGCGGTTTACCTACTGATGAGTAACTTGGCCGATTAGCGCCCGCCTGGCGGCACGATGTGAGTATGGTATGAATTGCACCACAGCGCTCCTTTGCGCGCTCAGCCGGAAGTCGCATGCCTCACCAGACCCAACTGCGCGCCGACGACCCCGGCCGGGTCGGACGGTACTTGGTGGTTGGCCGGGTATCGGGCATACCCTCTGACGACCCCATTTACCTCGGTACCGCGCCGGATGGCGGGCAGGTTGCGATCAGCATTCTCGGCGGAAGCTGGGCTCGGGACGCCGCTGCGCGGGACCGGTTCGCGGCCGAAGCTGCCGTCGCGAAGCGGGTTCCGCCATTCTGCGCCGCCAGGGTGCTCGACGCGGGGGTCGAGGCGAACACTGCCTATCTGGTCAGCGAGTACATACCGGGCCCGTCCCTGCTCGAGGCCGTGTACGCCCGTGGCACCCTCGGTGGGGTCCACCTGGACGCCGTGGCCATCGGCATGGCTACCGGGCTTGCCTCCGTGCACCAGGCTGGTCTCGTGCACGGCCACTTCGGCCCGGAGTACGTGATCTTGCCGCCCGACGGGCCGCTGCGCGTGGTCGAGTTCGCTATCACGCCGCCCTACGGCCCGGCCACGCCGTCGGCCGACATGCTCGCCTGGGCGCAGACCGTCTTCTTCGCAGCGTCCGGCCGGCCACCAGGTAACCGGGCCGAGCTCGGCGAATTGCCCGGCCACCTCCGCGACCTAGTCGAGGAGTGCATGGATGCCGATCCGGCGCAGCGGCCGACAGCGCGAGCCGTCGTGACGGCCCTGCTTCAGGACGCTACGCCAGCGGCCGGCGTGCTAGCCGAAGGCTCGCTCCGCTCGACCGTGCCGGCAGGCGGCCGCCGGGAGCCCTCGTCGGCAAGCCCGACCGGGGGGTCCCGGGGTGTCATTTCCCCGGAACAGCAGCCAACGTCGTCAGGACCGGGCGCCACGCCTGCCGAGCGGCCTGTCCGGCCGTCAGCGAGTGCCCGGCCGCTCTCCGCCAGTCAGCCGCCGCCGGTAACCCAGCGGCTTCCGAAGGTCCGGGACCACGCCGCTGGCGAGCACGCCGGGGCTGGCCAGGGTGCGTCCGACGGGATCGGGCGTGCGCAGCGGACGGGTTCGCACCAGCAGCCGCCACGGCACAGCCACCGCGCTCACGTGGTGGTGGGCAGCGTGCTCGTGGTTGCGGTCCTTGGCAGTGCCGCGCTGATTCACCTGACCCAGGACAACGGCTCGCCAAAGGCGGGCGCGAAAGCGCCCGGCAGCGGCCTGGGCCACGGCAGCCCGTCACCGGCATCGGCCAGGTCCAGCCCTCCGGCCACGCCGGCGGTCTTCGCCGGAACGTGGCGAGGCCGGCTCAGGCAGCTGCCGAATGACGTCTACTCAGTCAGCGTCGTCCTCACCGACGGCGGCATCGGCGGCTCAGTCAGCTACTCCGGGACCGACGTCAACTGTTCGGGTTCGCTGACCCTGACCCAGGCGACGAGCGCAAAGCTGGTCATGAGCCAGGCCATCACGAAGGGCGGCTGCGATGACGGCACTGTCACGATCACGCTGACCGCCTCCGCGTCGATCCACTTCAGCTTCAGCAGTACCGGACCGCAGGCAAGCGGCACGCTGACGAAGGCCTAGCCGGACACCCGCCCCGGCCCGGGCGGTTACGCTCATTCGCGTCCGAGCTGCGCCAGCGTGTCGTGCAGTTCCGCGAATAGCGCAGGGCTCGCGGCTATCGTCATGGCCTCGCCGGCCTGGGTAGCGTGCATGCCGCCCACGGCCGCGCCTGCCTCCTGTGCTATCAGCCGGCCGGCAGCGATGTCCCACTCGTGCAGCCCGACCTCGTAATAGGCGTCCACCTGGCCCGATGCGACGCAGCACAGGTCGATCGCTGCCGCCCCTGCGCGCCTGATGTCGCGGACCAGCGGCAGCAAGCCTGCGACAACTCTGCCCTGCGCCGCACGGCGCTGCGCGGCGTATCCGAAGCCAGTCGCCACCAGCGCCTCCGCCAGCGCAACGCCGGTGTTGCAGCACAGCCGACGGCGGCCTGGGAGCCAGCGGGATTCCAGCCACGCACCACCACCCAGGTGCGCGGTGTACAGGCAGCCGAGCAGGGGCGCGCTGACGACGCCCGCTACCACGACGCCAGCCACCTCGGCCGCGATACTGACCGCCCAGCTCGGGAGCCCGTACAGGTAGTTCACGCTGCCGTCCAGCGGATCGACGATCCAGCGCACCGTAGCGCCGTCGCCGGTCTCGCCGCGTTCCTCACCGAGGATGGCGTCGCCAGCCCTGGCCGCCAGGATGCGCCGGCGGATGAGGTCCTCGGCCGCCCTGTCCATCTCCGTCACCACGTCCGTCGGGCTGGACTTGGTCTGCACGACCGCGGTCCTGCCGTGGCTGCCCGCCAGCATCTCAGCGGCTTCCTGCGCCACCGACGCGGCGAGCGCGGCAAGCTCTCCAGGCTCGGCCGAGTCGGAAGCCCTCACCGGGCCGGCCGGCGAGCTTCGGAGGGTCGTCCCGCGGCGGAAACACCGCCGCAACAGCCCGCCGGACAGTAGTCCGCGCCGACCCCGAGGCTGCCAAGCGCTCGGCCAGGGACTCCGTCGATTCGTTCCCGAACCAGGTCAGTGATCATCGACACGAATCTGTGATCAGTTCCGGGAGCCGCCGCCCGCGCAAAGGCCACGCCGAGCCGCTCAGCGGTCTGGGCCGCCTCGACATCGAGGTCATACTTGACCTCCATGTGATCGCTGACGAAGCCGATGGGCACTACCACGACAGCCCGGGACCCGGACGCGGCAAGCTCCGCCAGCAGGTCATTGACGTCGGGCTCGAGCCACGGCTGCGAGGGCGGGCCGCTCCGGCTGCAGTAGGCCAGATGCCATCGCCGCGAGAACCCCATGCGCCCGGCGACCAGTTCCGCCGCGCTCGCGAGCTGGGCCGGGTACGCGCCGCCCGCGGGCCCGCTGGCGGCGGCCATGGCGAGCGGGATGCTGTGCGCGACGAAGACAAGCTCGAAGTCGTCCCGCAGGCCGTCCGGCAGTGACGCGGCAGCCTGCGCGGTCGAAGCCACGAACGACTCGACGAAGCCAGGATGGTTGAAGAACTGCCGGATCTTGTCGACCCCTGGGGCAGATTCCCCCACCATACCGCGGGCTGCCTCGATATCGCCGAGATACTGGCGGCAGCTTGAGAACGAGCTATACGCAGAGGTGACAAAAGCCAAGGCGCGGCCGACGCCGTCCGCGGCCATCTGGCGCAGCGTGTCGGCCAGGTATGGCTCCCAGTTGCGGTTGCCCCAGTAGACGCCGAGCCCTATCCCGCTTGCCGCGAAGTCCTTCTCGACCGCGGCGAGCAGATCTCGGCATTGCTGGTTAATCGGGCTGACGCCGCCGAACATGTAGTAATGCTCGGCTACCCGCTCGAGGCGCTCATCGGGAATTCCCCGGCCGACGGTGACATTCCGCAGGAACGGCATAACGTCCTCGCGCCGTTCCGGCCCGCCGAAGGACACCAGCAGGAAAGCCTCGTAACCAGCCATCACAGCTACCGGTAGTCAGCCGCGTACTCGGCAGCTAGCCCCAGCACCTCGTTCACGTACCAGTTGGCATGGTTGTAGTCGAAGATCGCATCCCGCAGCGACTGGCCGCCCGCTGCCGCGCCGTCAGCGCACAGCAGCCTCGCTGCGGAGGGCACCGCGTCGAAGGGGTTCATCACATTCGGCGTGCCGGTCTCGCCGAAGCCGTCGATCCCCCACACAGCCCACGTCGAGGGCAGGAACTGCATTGGGCCTAGCGCCCCGGCGCTCGATGGCCCCATGTTGGTGCCGTCCGCGCTCTCGATCTGACCGATGGCTGCCAGGACCGTCCACGACAGCCCTGGGCAGTACTCCGCCGC
>JASHTT010000716.1 GCA_030040415.1 Streptosporangiaceae bacterium
GGCGGTTCGTGATCGAGCTGTGGGTGCCCGAGCTGCGCCAGCTGCCGCCAGGCCAGCGGGCCGTGGTCTTCGCCACCGAGACCGGGTACATCGGCCTGGACACTGTCGACGTCCTGCGCCAGCACGTGGTCTCACACCACTTCCGGTTCGGCGCGGGGCGGGATGCCAGGCTGTACCGCAGCCAGCACCGCTATATCTGGCCGGCCGAGCTCGACCTCATGGCGCAACTCGCCGGATTCGAGCTGGAGAGCAGGCACGCGGACTGGCGGGGCAGCGAATTCACCGCGGAGTCGACCTCGCACGTCTCGGTGTACCGGCTCGCGGACATCCGGTAGGCCAGCCACCCGCGGCTCGCGCCGGGTGCCAGTTCGCGATCAGCCCGGGACATACTGGAAGGGCTGGCGAGAGCCGAAGTGCGCAAAACCTGGGGGCCGTCTGGTGGCCGCTGTACGCGACTGGTGGCGGCGGCATACGCCGCTGACGAAGGTCCTGCTCGTGCTGGCATCGCTTGCCTCGGCCGGGACCGTCGTCATTCTGGTATTCATCGTCAACCTGTTCCTCGCCGGGTATTCCGGGGGCAACAACCCGCAGAGCATCAACGCGCTAGCCTTCCCGCTCTCCTTCTTCTTCTTCGTCATCGCCGGTGTGCCTGCCGTGCTGATCTCCGCCGGGCTATGGGTCGGTTTCGGGATCACGGCCGCGAGGACCAGCCGCCGCCAGTCGGCGCGGCCGTAGTGCCTGCACCACGCCGGGCGCAGCGGCCTTGAAGGCATAGATGGCGTCGGCACCCGAGATCGTCATCGTCGGCGGCGGAATCGGCGGTCTTGCCGCAGCGGCGTTCTTGCATCAGGCGGGCCTGCCCGCCGTGGTGTACGAGCAGGCGGCCGAACTGCGGGAAGTTGGCGCGGGCCTGGTGGTCGCACCGAACGCAGCCAGGCTGCTGCGACAGCTGAGCGTGCTTGACCGGTTCGCACGGCGAGCGGTGCGGCTGGACATCGGCTGGGAGTTTCGCCGGTGGCAGGACGGGACCGTGCTGTCGGCCGAGGACCTCGCAGGAGCCTGCGAGCGGCTCTACGGCGAGCACACGTACACCGCGCACCGCGCGGACCTGCTTGACGCCATATCCTCCGTCGTCCCGGCGAGCGCCATTCAACTCGGCCGCCGTTGCACCGGGCTTGCCATCCGGGGCAGCCGACCGGTGCTGCAGTTCGAGGACGGGCAGATAGCAGAGGCGGACGTAGTCATCGGCGCGGACGGCACGCACTCCGTCGTGCGTGACGCCCTGGCCGGACGGACGCCAGCGACCTACTCGGGGCTGTGCGCATTCCGGTCACTCATCCCCGCCGACCGCGCGCCCTCGTTCGCCCGCCGACCCGCGCAGACCCTGTGGATCGGCCCGGGACATCACCTCGTGCACTATCCGGTCTGCGCAGGCAGCCTCGTGAATCTGGTGGCGTTCGCGCCGGCAGCCGAGGACACCCCCGAATCGTGGACCGCGACCGCTACCACCGCGGAGTTCCTCGCCGAGTTCGAGGGCTGGGATCGCAGACTTGCCAGCCTGATCCGGGCCGGCGGAACGCCGGGACGCTGGGCTCTGCTGGACCGAGCTCCGCTGCCGCGCTGGAGCGACGGATCCGTCACCTTGCTCGGTGACGCCGCGCATCCGATGTTTCCGTTCTTCGCCCAGGGAGCCGCGCAGGCCATCGAGGACGCCGCCGTGCTGGCCCGATGCCTCGCCGACGACCTCAGCAACCCGGCCCGTGCCTTGCACCGGTACGAGACGCTGCGGATCACCCGCACGAGCCGGCTCCAGCAGGTAAGCCACGCACGATCGGACATCAACCATCTCCCCGACGGACCGCAGCAGCGGGCCCGCGACAGGTCTCTCGCCGAGGCCGATCCGCTCGTGGCGAACGGCTGGATCTACGGACACGACCCCTGGGCAGGGCTGACCGGCCCCGGCGCGGCCCGCACCACGGCTGGCTAGGCACTGACACCGGGACCCTGCGCGCCGCTCCATATGATCGACCAGTGACCTCCGATATCTATCTGCGCTTTCCGCATGTTCACGATGACCTGCTGACCTTCGTCGCCGAGGACGACGTGTGGCTAGCGCCCGCCGACGGCGGACGAGCCTGGCGGCTGTCCGCCGATGACGCGGTGGCGTCCTGGCCGCGGCTATCCCGTGACGGCAGCCGGGTCGCCTGGAGCGGCGCACGGGACGGCGCACCCGAGGTCTACCTCGCCGACGTGGCGGGCGGGCCAGGCAGGCGGCTGACGTACTGGGGCGACCTGAGGACCCGGGTAGCGGGCTGGACGCCGGACGACGAGATCCTTGCGGTATCCGCGGGTGGCCAGCCGTTCGAAGGGAAGACAACCGCGCACGTGCTCAGCGCCGACCCCGGAGCGCCCGGTTCCCGGCAGCTGCCCTTCGGCCAGGTCTCCGACCTGGCCGTCGAGCGGGCCGCGACGGCGGTGCTGACCGGCGGGTACCTGGATCCCGCCTGGCGCAAGCGATACCGGGGCGGCAGGGCAGGCCGGCTGTGGCTGCGTACGCGCGCAGCGAACGGCGGCGACGGCGAGTTCCGCAGGATGCTGGCCGGAGTCGGCGGTCACTTCGCCAGCCCGATGCTGGTCAGCGGTCGTCTCGCATTCCTGTCCGACCACGAGGGGACCGGCAACGTCTACTCCGTCCGGTTCGACGGCACCGACCTGCGGCGGCACACCGACCACGACGGCCCGTACGCTCGCCAGGCCAGCACCGACGGGACGCGGATCGTCTACATGTGCCGCGGCGAGCTGTGGATCCTCGACAGCCTCGACGCAGCTCAGCCAAGACGGCTGGAGGTTAGCCTCGCCTCCGCTAGGGCCGGCCGGGCACCAAGACTGATCTCGGCCGACGACCATATCGGCGGCCTGGGCTGCGACGAGACCGGTCAGGCCAGCGTCATCGAGGTCCGCGGGACGATTCACTGGCTGACCCACCGGGACGGCCCGGCCCGCGCACTGGCCGTCACCCCCGGTGTCCGGGCGCGGCTGCCCCAAGTGCTCGGCAAGAACGGCCTGGCCGTCTGGGTCACGGACGCCGAGGGAGTGCACGCGCTGGAGATCGGCGGCGACTCCGACGGGCAGCCGGTGCAGCCGCGCCGAGTTGCGGCAGGCGACCTCGGCATGGTGTCTTCGATCGCCGCGGCTCCCGATGGGAGCGCGGTAGCCGTCGCGGCCAGGGACGGGCACCTGCGCGTCGTCGACGTGGCATCCGGCACGGTCACCGAGCTGGCCAGCTCGGACGACGGAGAGGTGAGCGGACTTGCCTGGTCGCCGGACTCCGCCTGGCTGGCCTGGTCAGAGCCGAGGTTGTACCCGCTTCGCCTGATTCGCATCGCTCGGGTTGCCGATCACGCGGCGCATGACGCGACCGACGGCCGGTTCATCGACACCGACCCCGTGTTCACGGCTGACGGGAAGTTCCTGGCGTTCCTGTCAAAGCGCAGCTTCGATCCCGTCTACGACGCGCATTTCTTCGACCTGTCGTTCCCGCTCGGATCGCGGCCCTATCTGCTGCCGCTCGAGGCGGGGACCCCGTCGCCGTTCGCGCCACAATCCGGCGGCAGGCGCATCGGCGATGAGCCGGTAACCGACAGGAACGGCGACAAGAGCGCCGACAAGGGCACTGCGGAAAACGGCAAGGACGCCGAGCCGCTCGCCCGCGACACACCGCAGGCCGTGCCGGTGCGAATCGACTTCGACGGGATCGCCGCGCGGGTCGTCGCGGCGCCGGTGCCCGAAGCGCGCTACGAGTCGTTGCGAGCGGTGCGGGGAGGCCTGGCCTGGCTGCGCCAGCCGCTGTACGGAAACCTCGGCCTCGGCGGGGCGCGGCTGTCCGATGACGCGCCGCGGCCGGTGCTCGAGCGGTTCGACATCCGGCGGCAGAAGGTCACGGTGCTGCGGGACGACGTCGACGGATTCGTCACCAGCGGTGATGGTTCGAGGCTGGTAGTGAGCGACCGGCGGCGGCTTACCGTGCTGCCCGCAGACCGCAAGGCCGACCCGGACAACCCCGATGACCAGGTTGTCGTGGACAGCAGCAGGGCCAGGTTCGTTGCCGAGCCGGCCGGGCTGTGGCGGCACGCCTTCGACGAGGCCGGCCGGATCATGGCGGAAGACTTCTGGGTGCCGGACATGGCGGAGGTCGACTGGCCGGCCATCCTCGCCGAGTACCGCCCGCTCGTAGAGCTGATGACGAGTTCGTCAGACTTCGCTGACCTGCTCTGGGAGACATTCGGCGAACTCGGTACCTCGCACGCATACGTGACAGCGGCGCCCAGCGGCAACGGCTCTGGTGACAGCGCTGTCGGGCTTCTCGGTGCCGACTTCGAGCGTGATGCAGACGGCGGCTGGCGGATCGGCCGGGTGATCCCGGGCGAGTCGTCAGATCCGCAGGCTCGCTCGCCGCTGGCCGGACCCGGCGCGCAGGTGCACGAGGGCGACAAGCTCGTGGCTGTCGACGGCCAGCCGGTCGGCCCGGCCGGCCCCGGACCGCTGCTGACCGGTACCGCGGGGAAGCCGGTGGAGCTGACAGTTGCCGGAGGCAGCAACGGAGCGGAGCGCCGGGTCGTCGTCACGCCGCTGCGCGCCGAGTACCGGCTCCGCTACCAGGACTGGGTGGCGCGCAACCGCGCGGAGGTCAGGGACCAAAGCGGCGGCCGCCTCGGCTATCTGCATGTTCCCGACATGGTGAGTGGCGGCTGGGCCGACTTCCACCGCGATCTGCGCAGCGAGATGCGCCGCGATGGCCTGATCCTCGACCTGCGCGGCAACCGCGGCGGGCACACCTCGGAGCTCGTCATCGAGAAGCTGGCCAGGCAGATCATCGGCTGGGATGTGCCGAGGGGCCGGCAGGCCGCGAGTTACCCATCGGACGCGCCGCGCGGCCCCATAGTCGCGATGACCGACGAGTTTGCCGGCTCAGATGGTGACATCGTGACCGCCGCGATCAAGATCAGGAGCATCGGTCCCGTCGTCGGCGCACGGACCTGGGGCGGCGTCATCGGCATCACGACACCCGACCAGCTCGTCGAGGGCACCCAGATGACGATCCCGAAGTACTCGTTCTGGTTCGATGAGCTTGGCTGGGGTGTCGAGAACTACGGCGTAGATCCCGATGTCGAGGTTCTCATCTCGCCAGATGACTGGGCGGCCGGCCGTGACACCCAGCTGGAGACCGCGATCTCGATGGCGCTCCGCGCCCTCGCGGAGCGGGCCCCGGCGAGTCCGCCGGATCGGTCCGCCAGGCCGTCGAGGCTGCGGCCGCAGCTTCCTCCCCGGCCGCAGCGATCCGACACCTGAGCTGCGGTGAGAGGGGCCGTCGTCGAACTTGCGGCCGGTCACGCTCCGTAAGCGCAACGACGCGCGCTGACGGCACGGGGCAGTAACCGTGCCTGCCACGCAGTCAGCAAGGATTGGCCGGGAGAGCTGACAGCACTGTCCACTTCGCCGGGAACGCCCTGCGCGTCGGGAGAGGCGACGGTGAAGCCCGGAGATCTTGGAGGCGTCATAATGCCCGCTTCTGACCCGCAGGATCCGTCCGCCAGCCGGCAGAGCACCCGGCCCGTCAGCGACCTGTTCCCGCTGGGCGACTGGTTCCGCCACCACGCGTTGCGCAGCTTTCCCGTGCTGCTGTTCCTGACTCTGATCTGCGTGCCGTCGATCGCGCTGGTCATCCTGGATGCAAATCTGAGCGCCCGCACCTTCACCGTTGCAGCCTGGATTTTCGCCGCCTACTTCGCGGTCGCGTGGCTGCTGCTTCTCGCCATCATCGTCCGGCCGGACTACGTGACGCGGTCAATGCTCGCTGTCGTGACCGTGATCGCGCTGGTCACGCAGGTGCCGCTCGCGATTGTCCTGGAAACTGCCCTGCACAGCAGCGACTCGACCCTCGGCCTGAGCATTTTGACCGTCGGCATCCCCGAAGAGCTCGTCAAGGCAATCCCGGTGCTGGTGGTCGCGCTGCTCTTTCGCCGCAGCGTGCTCATGCCCAGGGACTACCTTTTCCTCGGCGCGGTCAGTGGTCTCGCCTTCGGCGCCAGCGAGGTTGTCCGTTACTTCACCACCAACTCGGTCGACGCGTTTTACCAGAGCGTGCAGTCCGCCACTCCTTCGATCAAGCACTTGATCGCCACCGGGCACTCGGCACCGTCCGCGGTGTTCGCGGCGCTGATCGGCCCGGTGTGGTACTTCATCGTCACCTTCGTCTGGCGGTTCCTCACCGACCCGATCACGCACGCCTGCTGGGCTGGCGTGACCGGCTACTACATCGGGCTGGCGGCGACTCGCCGGCACTCGTGGCTGGTCGCCTTTGTCGGGCTAGCCATCGCCGCCGTCCTGCACGGCCTGAACGACTGGGGCCGCGTGAACGGTCATCCTGCGTGGATCTTGGTCGTCATCATCAGCGGCGTGGTGTTCCTCGGCTATGCCAGGGTGGGTGCAAGGACGGACTATCAGTTCGCGGGACTGCTGCCAGCCATCTTCAGCGGACATCGCGCGCCAGCCGGCGAGGCACCCTCGGTTCCGGGCCGGCCCGCCATGACGCCCACGGAGCTAGGCCACGTCATCCCGGCGTCGCGTCGGCCCGACAGCATCCCGGAGCGAAGCCAGACACCACGACCCTGGTGGCAGCCATAATGCTGACAGGTTTCGCTCGTTCAGCCAGCTGAGCAAGCTCGATGGCCTTTGGCCGGGCGATCCATGCCGACCCAAGGCGGAGCCGACCATGGCTGAGACAGACTACGAGCGGTTCACGGCCGCCGACGGGACGTCGATCGCGTACTGGGTGACGGGCGATGGCTCGCCTGTGGTCCTCGTGCACGGCTACCCAGTAACCTCGACCACCAACTTTGCGACGCACTACGACGGCCGCCCTGCTCTCCTCGGTGCCGGCCCAATTGCAACTGCTGGTGCTGAACGGCGGCGCCGACGACGGCGCCGACGACGCATGGGACATGAGCCGGCTCATCCGGGGAGCACGCCGAGTCGTCGCGGGGACGGGTCACCACGGCAGCGCCCCTAGCGACCCGGTCTTCCAGTCTGCGCTGGTGCAGTTCCTGGCTGGTTAGCGGGGCAAGCAGGTCAGCCAGCGGCTGAAGGTGTCGAATCTGTCAAGGGTGACCGGAATCGCCGGAATCAGGGCGAGGCCGCTGGGCAGCCCACCGATCCCGCGCTCACGTCCGCAACCCTGGGTGCCGGCCCGCCCGGGCGGCCAGGGACAGTGGTGAGGTAGCCGTCGAGCTTCCCGGTCGGCGAGGCGACGCGCCAGCTGCCGCCCTGCGAGAACAGGACGACGAAGGCGCTGCCGTAGATGCGCCGCGCCTGCGCGACGTCGTCGCCGATCCGCAGACCCGCCGCAGTCGACGCGTCCGGGATCACGCGCGGCGCGCCGGGACCCTGCCCTAGCAGGCTGGCCGAGTTGTAGCCGACAAAGCGGCCGCCAAAGAAGTACGCGGTCAGGGTTGGCCAGTTGAGATAGGCGTCGACGGTGCAATTTCCTGCATAGTCGACGGGCCGCCGCGCGCTCGGCGAGCCGAGAACCTTATCGAGTTCCGCTATCGCGGTGGCCTCCGGCTGGCCGAACGTCGCGCCGCCGATGCCGTTCCCCCGGAACGTGAAGTGGCCGGCACCGGCTCCGGGAACGGCCGGCGTCTTCCCGGCGCCTGCGCCGTCGCCGGGCCGGCGCGGCGGCGACCCGCCGAACGCAAAGACGAGTCCGAGCGCGAGGCCGCCCAGCGCGATAAGCACGCTGGCCGTGGCGGCCCTGCGCCGCCGCTCGCGACGCCTGGCCTCGCGAAACAGCACCTCCGCAGGAGAGCCGGACGGCTCGGCCCTGGGCCGGTCCGTGCTGCTCGTCTCGCCGTCTCCCGGGAGATGGATTAGTTTCATTAAAGCTACTATCCTTAGCGTCATGAGCGCTGTCAAGCCGCCTGAGTACCACGAGACAAACCTGGCCCTCGGTGCGGTTGACCGCGCCAACCCGACCTACCTGCACGAACAGGTCGCCGCCGAGATCCGGCGCGCGATCGCGGACGGCGAGGCCGGACCAGGCGAGCGGATTCCCCAGGCAAAGGACCTGGCAGCGGTTCTGGGCGTGAACACCAATACCGTGCTGCGGGCGCTCCGGATGCTCCGCGACGAGGGCCTGCTGGAACTGGGTCGCGGCCGGGCCATTATCGTCGCCGGCACGCCCGACCGGGGAGTCATCGTGACGAGGATGAAGGAGCTACTCGAACTGGGCCGCCGCATCGGCTACGGGCGGGAGGAACTAGCCGAGATGCTTCAGACGCTGCCAGGCTGACACTGTCACGCCTGCCGCAGTACCTGCCATGAACCGTGGGCCGACGGTCTCAGGCGGGCCGGGGGAGATGCCCGCAGGAATGCGGCCCGTGTCGGTCGCGTTCCTGTGCGGGTGAAGAAAATTGGTTTCCTTTCGTTCGGCCACTGGTCGTCGTCTGCAGGCTCGCAGACCAGGTCGGCATCGGACGCCCTGCTGCAGTCGATCGACCTGGCGGTAGCCGCCGAGGAGCTGGGAGCGGACGGGGCGTACTTCCGCGTGCACCACTTCGCGAAGCAGCTCGGATCGCCGTTCCCGCTGCTGGCGGCCGTCGGCGCGCGCACCAGCCGGATCGAGATCGGCACCGCAGTGATCGACATGCGCTACGAGAACCCGCTCTACATGG
>JASHTT010000717.1 GCA_030040415.1 Streptosporangiaceae bacterium
GGTCGCAGGAGTGAGGGGGTCGTGTGCCGTGATGAGGGCGATCCGCATACAGATGCCTCCTGGTCGTTATCGCTGCCACGGCACGACCGGAAGAGGGCTGGACACGCAAAAGGCACACCCTCGATGTCGCGCCATGACCGGTGGATGCAACTCGGCGGACTAGCCTGCCGAGCGCTCACACCATGGACTGGCGTAAGGGCGTGCCTTCGTCATAGACACTGTCATTCAGGGTAAGGCCGGCGGCTGGGATGGGCAAGCCCATCCCAGCCGCGCGGCCCGCGCGGCCGATGTCAGGCGTGCGCCCGAGTGACCCGGCCGCCTTCGTCTGACACGCGTGAGCGCAGGTAGCTCAGGGCCCCCGCCAGCAGGCGCGATACGTGCATCTGGGAGACGCCTAGCCGCTCGCCGATCTCGGCCTGCGTCATGTTCCCGTAGAAGCGCATCAGCACCAGCTGCTGCTCGCGTTCGGGCAGGTCACTGAAGTGTGCCCACACCGCCTGCATGTCGACCAGGTGCTCGAGGTTCGGGTCATCTTCGCCGAGCACGTCGGCCAGACTCGCCGTACCGTCCTGCGCGCCGAGCGGGGAGTCGAGCGAAGCGCTCTGAAACGCCAGGTCGGCACCCTTGGCCTCGCGCACCTCGCTGTCGGTCAGCTCGAGGCGTCGCCCGACCTCGGCGTCAGTTGGCGTCCGGCCGAGCTCATTCGTGAGCTCTGAGCTGGCGGTTCTCACTTCGAGCCGGCGTTCCTGCAGGGACCGCTTGACGTGAACCTGCCACCGCTTGTCCCTGAAGTGGCGCTTGATCTCGCCGCTGACGCACGGCTGGGCATAACCCGCCAGGCTGTTCCCGACGGCGGGGTCGAAGTTGTTGATGGCCTTCAGCAGGCCGACGTAGCCGACCTGCATCAGGTCCTCTTGCGGCTCGGTGCTGTTCTTGTAGCGCAGCACGCACGAGCGGACCAGCGGCTGGTATCGGGTGATGAGCTGTTCGCATGCCGCATCACGCAGGCTCGCACCGCGCGGCAGCGCGCGTACCAGTCCCAGCAGCTCGGCATCGTCACAAACGTCCAGCTCACCAGGCTGCGCCGGCGCGCTGACGGTGGTCGCCGTTGTCATTGCTACTCCCTCGGGGGCGGGTCAGGGGGACGCCCGCACGCCTTGGTGATGCCCGCCACGTGGCGCTCAAACATCCGGCGCACGCCGATGCGCTGACCGGCCTAGCTCGCAATGGGGCCGCGCACTGCCCGGACGGGACGTCCAACCATGATCACGGAATATCCGGGCGGCCCCGCGATGCCGGATATTCCGTGATCATGGTCTGGAGGGGCCATCAGGGGCCTATACAGCCTGATACGTTTGGTAGCGTAAAGTAACTTTTGCCGCGCGAATTCCGCTGCTTCGCAGGCAACAAGTCGGTATGGATTTGGTTAGCTGGGAACCCCGCGGCTCTCTGGTGCGTCGGCTTAGTGTTGGCCGTCCTGTCGGGGAGGGCTCATAGCCCAGCGCCGGAGGCCGCTGAATGCTCGAACCCCAGAGCACATTCCTCTTCATCATCTTGGTGGCGATCTTCGCCGCCCTCATATGGTGGCTGGTCGCGACGACCAGGCTGGCATTCCGCTTGGTCGCGGCCTGCCTCGCCTTTTTCATCGCGATGAGCTTCGGGGTGCTCGCGGTCAACAGGTACTTCAGCTACTACCAGACCTGGGGCGCAGCGGTCGATGACTTCACAAACTCGGTCAACACGGGCCCGCAGGTACCGACAAACAGCCTGCTGAACGCGGGTGCCACGCCGAAGCACGGCGATCTTGCCCAGTCAGACGTAGACCTGCAACTGGCGCTCACCGAGGGTGCCACACTGACCGTGGACATCAAGGGCGCCCTGAGCCACATATCCAGGATCGCGTACATCTACCTGCCGCCCCAGTACTTCGAGCCGCAGTACAAGACCTACCGGTTCCCGGTCATCGAGCTCATCCACGGCCAGCCCGGACTGCCGCAGGACTGGATCAACGTCGCCGGCGTCCAGGTTTCGCTCGACACCCTGCTCCGCCTGCATCAGGCCAAGCCTGTCGTGCTGGTCATGCCGAACGCCAACGGCGGCGAAAACATATCTCTGCAGTGCCTCAACCAGGTCGGCGGCCCGCAGGACTTGACCTACCTGGCGCTGGACGTGCCCGACTTCGTCTCACACAAGCTGCGCGTGCAGCCACCAGGGGTCGGCTGGGGCGTCGCTGGCTACTCCGAGGGTGGCTATTGCGCGGCCAACATGGCCATGCGGTACCGGCGGCGCTATGGGTTCGCCGCGTCGTTGAGCGGCTACTTCGTGCCGATGCAGAACGAGATGCAGAACCCGTTCCGGCTGGTAAACCCGTTCGGCGGTAGCAATGCCTTGCGCAGGGAGAACACCCCGCTCGACGAGGTAACCGCCCTCAAGGCGGGCGCGGTGCTACCCCAGTTCTGGCTTGGCGCGGGCCAGGACGACCGGGTGGACGTGGCGAACGCGGAGTACTTCAGGCAGCTGCT
>JASHTT010000718.1 GCA_030040415.1 Streptosporangiaceae bacterium
GGGCGAAGCGTAACAGTGTGCGGTCAAAGAGTGTGGTTTTCCACGATGCGAACGCAGGCCCCGCAGGCGGATGCTATGCGCCATGGGAACGTGGGGATGGGAACGACTTCTGCTTCGCCGCGCTGCAACTCGCGGCGGGCTGCCGTGGCGCCGCTGTGCTGCCGCGGCGGGCACCGCTGCATTAGCGATCGGATTGCTGTCAGCGGTTCCGGGATTGGCGTCGGCCGCGCCTGCCGTCACGGCGCGAGTCACGTCGTCGTCTGCCCGCAGCGCGCCTCCGGCTGAACAACCCGCACAAGGCACCGTTCTCGTAGCGAGCGAGTTCGGCCCGTGGATCACCGAGTACGCGCCCGGATCCACCGGTAACGCCTTGCCCGCGGTCACCATCGACGGTGACGACACCGGGCTCGACAGACCACTGGCGATGGTGATCGACTCGGCCGGAGACGTCTTCGTCGCCAACGCCGAAGCCAACTCGGTCGAAGAGTTCGCTGCGGGCGCCACCGGCGACGCCACCCCGACCGTTACCATCTCGGGCTCGAACACCGGTCTGGAATATCCGGACGGGCTCGCGTTCAACGCCGCCGGGGACTTGTTCGTGGCCAGCGGAGGGGAAAGTTCCGGGTCCGTAGTGGAGTTTGCACCCGGCGCCAGCGGAAACGCCACGCCGATATCGACGCTCTCGTGCGGATCTTCCGGAGGATGCGCGCCGCTCGGTGGGCTGGCGTTCAATTCGTCCGGTGACCTGTTCGTCGCCGGGCTTGGCAACGACGCGGTGTGGGAGTATGCGCCGGGGGCTAGCGGCGACGCGATGCCTATAGACACGATCTCGGGCGCGGACACGGATCTGGACTATCCGACCCAGGTGACGATCGACTCATCCGGTGACGTGTGGGTGGTCAACCAGGACGGTGCGGCAGTCACGGAGTACGCGGCAGGCGCGAACGGGAACGTTGCCCCGATCAACACCATCTCCGGCTCGGATACCGGGCTGGCCTCCCCATCCGGTTTGCAGTTCGACTCTTCCGGGAACCTGTGGGTCGCCAACGGGGGCACCGGGTCGAGCGTGGGGTCGGTCGAGGAGTTCGCGCCTGGAGCGACCGGGAACGCGACACCCGTGACGACTATCACCGGCTCCAGCACAGACCTCGACATTCCTTCCGATCTGGCCGTCGTCACCGCACCGCCCACACCGACCAAGCTGGCGTTCGTCAAGGAGCCGTCCAAGGGCACGGCTGGCGCGGCGTTCTCGACCCAGCCGAAGGTGGCGGTGGAAGACGCCGCCGGCGATGTGGTGACGACCAACACCTCGCAGGTGACGTTGTCCCTCGCCGCTGGCACGGGGGCCAGCGGCGCGGCGCTGAGCTGCACCTCTAATCCTGTCGCGGCGGTTTCCGGGGTTGCGACGTTCTCCGGTTGCGCGATCAACCTGGCGGACAGCGGCTACCAGCTGGAAGCAACGGACGGCAGCCTGACGTCCGCCGAGTCCGGCGCATTCACCGTGAAGCCAGGGTCGGCGGCCCAGCTGGCGTTTGTCTCCGCGCCGTCCTCGGCCACGGCTTCCACGGCCTTTTCCACTCAGCCTGCTGTCGCGGTGGAGGATGCCGAGGGCAACGTGGTCACCACCAACACCTCGAAGGTGAAGCTGTCGATCGCGTCGGGCACAGGAGGTAGCGGCGCGGCGCTGAAATGCGCCGCCAACTCGGTGGCGGCCTCCGCCGGTGTCGCGACGTTCTCCGGTTGTGCGATCAACCTTGCGGCTGCTGGCTACCAGCTCGAAGCCACGGACGGGAGCCTGACTTCCGCCGACTCCAGCGCCTTCACCGTTGACCCCGGGCCCGCGGCCAAGCTCGTCTTCGTCACCCAGCCCTCGGGAGCCGAGGAAGGGCTGCCGCTGTCCGGGCAGCCGGTCGTGGCGGTGAAGGACGCCGAGGGCAATGTGGTGACCACCAACACGTCGCCGGTGACGTTGTCGATCGTGTCCGGCTCGGGGACCAGCGGCGCAGAGTTGAGCTGCACCGCCAACCCGGTCGCGGCGTCTGGCGGGCTCGCCACGTTCTCTCGCTGCGCCATCAGCAAGGCGGGCAAGTCGTATGAGCTGAAGGCGACCGACGGCAGCCTGACCGCGGCTACCTCTGGCAAGTTCCCGGTCTCGGCCGCGGCGTTCACCGGGCCCACGAGCGGTGTCGACGCCGGGGATGTCGTGCTGTTCAACGCGGCGGCGTCGCGTGGCAACGGAGAGGTCAGCAGCTTCGGCTGGACGGTCTCCGGACCCGGTGTGATCGGCGGGACGTTCACCGCGACCTGCAGCCCCGACACCTCGGAAATGGAGACCAGCTTCGGCACGTCGGGAGCCGACACCGTCACGCTTAAGGTCACCTATGCGGCGGGCACCAAGAGCAGCGTCAGCCAGTCGGTCAACGTCCTGCCGCAGACTGTGGCTGCGATGTCGAGTGCCGCCGCTAAGAACGCGACTCAGCCGATCTTGTGCCTGAAGGGCCCGACCGACCCGGCAGTTTCGCTCACCTCCCAGGGCGGCCCGCCGTCCGGCTGCCAGGACCAGTACTTCGAGGGAGGGGTCGAGGCGATCGGCTGCCTGACCATGCAGGCCGCCTATGGCGACATCCCGGCGGCTGACTACCAGGTGCTGTGCTCGTCGTTCCCCGATGGTTGCAGTGGCTCGGCGGACGTTATCCCGGTGCTGCTGCCGGTGACGTCGACGCGCACGGTGCGGGTCAACGGCGTGGACATGACGCCTGCCTCCGGGGCGGCGTTTGCGCTCGACCTGAACGACGATGTGATGGGCTCGTCCGCGACGACGGCGACGATGCTCGAGGGGCTGCTGCCGCTGGATTCCGGGTCCTGGAGCGTGCCGGTGTACACCACGCCGGAGTTCTCCGTGGACCTGACGAAGCTGACGGGCGACGCTGGCTTGGTCAAGGTGCTGGACCTGTTCGGCTTCCAGGTGACGGGCAACCTGACCGTGGACTTTGGCCAGTACGGAAGCACGGTGAACGCGAGCATCACGTTGCCGAAGTCGTACTTCACCGGATCCAGCGGCACGGTCACCAGCAGCGCCAAGTTCACCGCCGACGATGAGAACGGCCTCGTGCTTGACGACTTGCTGATCGAGGTGCCGACCCTCGGCATCGACGGGGTCCTGGCCATGGACGACCTGGCGTTCTGCTACCAGCAGCACATAAAGGAAGACTTCTGCGAGAAGAAGACCGGCGTCAACTTCGGCACCTATGAGGGCAGCAACGACTCGTCGTGGAACGCCACCGGTCAGTTCAACATCCTTGGCACCAAGATCTCCGCCGTGCCTACCTCGAGCGATCCGGAGCAGGGTCTCGGCTTCGTGAACGGGCAGTTCGACTTCGCGGGCCTGTCGGCCAACTTCAAGCCGGCGCTGGCCCTCGGCGCCTCGGGCCTGGCACTGAAGAGCCTGACCGCCTCGCTGGCCCTGGACCCGACCCGGTTCCAGGGCGACATCGGACTGACCGCGGGGCAGCTGGTGTCTATCGACGGCGCGGTGTTCATGGTGTTCGCCTCGAAGAGCGATCCCTACAAGTTCACCGGGCACGAGCTGAACGGTGTCTCCGGGATGCCGACCCCGACGGTGACCGGCTTCGCGCTCGCTGTCGGCGGGAAGGTCGGCATCGATCTGCCGACTGGCAAGACCAACCTTGCCAGCGGCTATGTGCTCTATTACCCCGGCAACCTGGACGTCGGCGGCCAGGCGGGCTTCTCGATCCTGGACGGCGCGCTGTCGCTCAAGGCTGCCGTGTCCGGTCAGTTCTCGCTGACCAGCAAGAGTTTCGACGTGGAAGGCAGCGGGCAAATCGAGGTGCTGGGCCTGGGCATCAGCGGCGAGGCCGAAGTGTCGAACATCGGCATCGCCGCGTGCGGCACGGTTTACTTCTTCGGCAACGAGGTCTCCGCCGGGGCCAGCTACAAGTGGGGCGGCGCGGTCAACGCGTGGATCGGCAGCTGCAACCTCAGCCTCTACCAGCTCAT
>JASHTT010000719.1 GCA_030040415.1 Streptosporangiaceae bacterium
CGATGGCCGGCATGCAGCAGCGCGCGGTGGCTGCCATCAGGGACTGGAACTCCAAGCTCGGCAGGGACGCCGTCTACCTGGCTTGCTCGCACGGCGACGTGATCAAGGCCATCCTGGCGGACGCCCTCGGCATGCACCTGGACATGTCGCAGCGGATCCAGGTAGACCCGTGCTCGCTGAGCGTGATCAGGTACACGCCGCTGCGGCCGTTCGTGCTGCGGATGAACGACACGGGGGCAGACCTGGGCTGGCTGACCGGCGAGCCGGCCGCCAGAAACGCTGCGGCCGACGCCGACGCGCAGGTAGGGGGCGGCGCCGGTAGCCTGACCTGAGGGCTGGCGGTACCGCGAGAGGATATGGGTCATGCCGATCTACTCGTACGACCCCCCGGAGCGATTCGTGGCGGGCACTGTCGGCCAGCCGGGGGAGCGCACCTTCTACTTGCAGGCGAGGCTGGGTTCCAGGACCACCAGCGTGGCGCTGGAGAAGGGCCAGGTAAACCAGCTTGCGCTGAAACTCGACGAGTTGCTCGACGAGGTGGCGCCGGCGGGCCTGGGCAGCGCGGTCGGGCGGGCTACCTCGGGCGTGCCCGCCGACGACGGACCACTCGAGCTGCCGCTGACCGAGGACTTCCGGGTCGGCGCGATCACCCTGGCCTGGGACCACGACGGTGAGCGCGTCATCATCGAGGCGCAGGAAGAAAGCGACGAGCCACTCGAGCCGCTGGCCGACGAGGTTCCCGAGGACGGCCCTGCAGTGCTGCGAGTGCGGATCTCGCCCGAGGCCGCGCGCGCCTTCTCGCGCCGTGCGATCCAGGTGGTGCGGCAGGGCCGGCCGCCATGCCCGCTCTGCGGGCTGCCGCTCGAACCAGCCGGCCACGTGTGCCCGCGGCAGAACGGGCACCGGGTCGGGCATGGCTGAGGCTTCTGCTGACGACGGGGAGCTGCGCGGCGAGGACGCGGCACTCGAACTGCTGGCGCAAGGCGATCTCGAAGTAGTCGGGCGGCTCGTCGACGCGTCGAATGCCACCATGTACTGCAAGGTCAGCGCCGGCGGCACGGCGGCCGGCTGCGTGTACAAGCCGGTGGCCGGCGAGCGGCCGTTGTGGGACTTCCCCGATGGCACGCTCGCCGGACGTGAAGTAGCCGCCTACGCCGTGTCGCGGGCGGCCGGCTGGGACCTTGTGCCGCCGACCGTGTACCGGGACGGGCCGTTCGGGCCCGGCATGTGCCAGCTGTGGATCGAGTCCGACGACACGGTGGACATCGTGGAGCTCGCCCGGCGCAGCGACGACGCCCGGCTGCGGCAGATGGCGGTGTTCGATGCCGTGGTGAACAACGCGGACCGCAAGATCGGCCATCTGCTGCCCGAGTCCACCGGCCGGCTGTACGGCTGCGACCACGGGGTGTGCTTCGCCGCCGAGTACAAGCTGCGGACAGTGCTGTGGCAGTGGCGCGGCGAGCGGCTGCCCGGCACTGCGCTGTCGGCGTTGCAACGGCTGCGGCGGCAGTTCGACGGCGGCTCGCTGACAGCGGAACTGGGCGAGTGGCTGTCGCGTTCCGAGGTCAGGGCGACCATTCGCCGCGTGGAGCTATTGCTCGAGCACAAGCGCCACCCGCTGCCGCCGGACGACTGGCCGGCCGTGCCCTGGCCGCCGGTCTAGCTGTGTTAGCCGGGGGGACGAGCCCGGACCCCGCTAGCGGCCGCCCAGATCGCCGCCGCGACGGCGGAGATAGCGCTCAAATTCCCTGGCGATCGCGTCGCCGCTCGCCTCCGGCAGCTCGGTGGCGTCCCGTGCCTCTTCCAGGCTGCGCACGTACTCGGCCACGTCGCTGTCCTGCTCGGCGAGCTCGTCCACACCGCGCTCCCAGGCGCGGGCCTCGGCCGGGAGATCTGCCAGTGGCAGGGAGATGTCCAGCACATCCTCCACGCTGCGCAGCAGCGCGAGGGTGGCCTTGGGGCTCGGCGGCTGCGCCACGTAGTGCGGCACGGCCACCCAGAGCGACACCGACGGCAGGCCGGCAGCGGCGCAGGCCTGCTGCAGCACGCCCACGATGCCAGTGGGTCCCTTGTAGTCGACGGGCTCCACGTTCAGCTGCGCGGCAAGCTCTGGGCCCGAGGCTGCCGCCGTCACCTGGAGCGGCCTGGTGTGCGGCGAGTCGGCCAGCAGGGCGCCGAGCAGGATCACCAGCTCGACCTTGAGGTCGGTGAAGGCGGTCACCAGTTCCCTGGTGAAGCCACGCCAGCGCATGTTGGGCTCGATGCCCTGCAGCAAAAGCAGGTCGCGGTGCGCCTCCGGCGGCCGGGCCACGCAGAGCCTGGAGGTAGGCCACGTCAGCTCGCCAGCCCGGCCCTCGCTGACCTCCATGACAGGCCGGGTGACCTGGAAGTCGTAGAAGTCCTCGGGATCGATCTCCCCGATCGGCTTCGCATCCCATGCCAGGCTCAACTGGCTGATCGCGCTGCTGGCGGCCTCACCGGCGTCGTTCCAGCCCTCGAAGGCAGCTATCAGTGCAGGCGAGGATAGATTGCCCGTGGCGTCCAGCTCGATTGCCAGCCACCTCCCTTGTCCGCCCCCGGCCCCTGGCGGGCCAGCTAGCCCCAGCCTATGTGCCCCGACCGACAGGGCGCACGCGCCGCCTCGCCGGTCCAATATGGCTGGCACCCTACGATGGGGCCATCATGTGCCAAACCGCCGCAGGGGTTGTTGCTGCCTGCCCGCAAGCCGTCATGTTCGACATGGACGGTGTCCTGATCGACTCCGAGCCGCTGTGGTTCGAGGCCGAGTCCGCCGTGATGGCCAGGCTCGGCGGTAGCTGGGCGCCAGCCGACCAGCACGCCCTCGTGGGCGGTTCGATGGCGGTCACCACCCGATACCTGCTTGAGAAGGGAACGCGCCGGGCGAGCCCCGCGGCCGTCGCACGGTGGCTCACCGAGGCGATGGTCGAATTGCTCAACAGCAGGCCGCTGCCGTTGCTGCCGGGCGCGGCCGACCTGGTCGCCGAGGTAGCCGCGGCCGGCCTGCCGTACGCGCTGGTGACCTCGTCGGAGCCGGAGATCGTCGAGGCAGTGCTGGCCCGCACGGACACGCGGTTCCCGGTGGTCGTCTGCGGCGCCGACGTGTCGCGCGCCAAGCCAGATCCGGAGGGCTACCTGCTGGCGGCGAGCCGGCTCGGGGTCGATCCGCAGTGCTGCATTGCCGTGGAGGACTCGCCGAATGGCGCGGCGGCGGCGACGGCAGCCGGCTACCTGACCGTGGTCGTGCCCGGCGTCGTGCCGGTGCCGGAAGGGCCCCGACGGGTAATAGTGGACTCGCTGGCCGGCCTGACCCTGCCGCAGCTTCGCGCGGCATTTGGCGGGTGCGAAGTGTGCGACACTAAAAGCTAAGGGTGCGAAGGCCGTGGCGCTGTTGCCCGGTCGCGAGGGGAGCCGGACATGGGTACCTGGATCCGAATCGCCACCAGCACCGCGGCTGGCCCGGTCTGCATTGCCGTCACCGTCGTGGGGCTGTATCTCAGCTACCTGGCGTGGCGCCGTAAGGGAGCCAGGAGCGGGCTGCGCGGGGCGGCCTGGTCGCTGCTGCCCGTGGTGGCGTGGCTGACCCACTCGGTCCGCCTGATCGGCCAGATCGGCTCGGCGATAGTCCAGTTCGCGCAGGGCTTCGTGTTCTCGCCGCGGACGTGGATCGGCGTGGCCCTGGTGGCCGTCGCCGCTGTGCTCTTCCTCGTGTCCGGCGGCATCCCGATGCTGCAGCGCGGCAGCAGGCCGAAGAAGAAGCAGGCCGATGCGAGTGAGTTGGGCGGCAAGGACACGGGGAAGGCCCTGTCGCCGGCTGGCACGGCCGCCGCGGCTGCCAAGCCGGCTGCGGCCTCAGGCGACGACCTGTCGGACGTGGAAGACATCCTGCGCCGCCACGGCATCAACTGAGGCCGGTGCCCGCACTTTAATTCCGCGGGATCCGATCCGTGCCTGGCAATCTGGCCCGGGCGCTAAGAGCTTATTTTTTCGGTCACAATCAAGCCACGACTTTTCGGCGGCCTTGGCTGAATACCGGAAACTTGGCATCCTCCTGACACAAGGATCTTAGGGTCGGGAGTGAACTAGCTCATGGCAGCGCCGCTTGACGTGTCGCCCGCCGAGACGGTCGCGTCGGGCGAAGCGGCGGTCCCCGGCGTCGCCGGCCGCAGCATCGAGGGCAGGTCGCTCGGCCAGATTGCCTGGCTGCGGCTGCGCAGGGACAAGGTGGCCATGGTTAGCGCCGTGTTCATCGTGTTCCTGATCGTGGTGGCGATCGTCGGGCCGTTCCTTGTCCAAAACCCGGACACCTATCATCCGAACCTGCTGAATCCAGCGCTGCTGAGCCCGAACGGGCCGTTCGGCGGCATAAGCCTGGCGCACCCGTTCGGGGTCGAGCCGGACACCGGTCGTGACGTGCTCAGCCGGATCGTCAACGGGGCGCGATACTCGCTGATCATCGCGTTCCTCGCCACCGTCCTTGCGGTGGTGATCGGTGTCTTCTTCGGGCTCATTGCCGGCTATTTCGGCGGCTGGGTAGACACGCTGATCGCCCGCACGATGGACGTCTTCCTGGCCTTCCCGCTGCTGGTATTCGCGATCGCCCTGGTTGGCGTGCTGCCGAGCACCGCGGACATCCTCGGCGTGTCGCTTGCCGGGAACACGCTGCGCGTGGTCATGCTGATCTTCATCATCGGCTTCTTCAGCTGGCCATACATGGGCAGGATCATCCGCGGTCAGACCCTGTCGCTACGAGAACGCGAGTTCGTGGACGCCGCGAGGAGCCTCGGTGCCCGCGGTCCGTACATCCTGTTCCGCGAGCTGCTGCCGAACCTGTGGGGACCGATCCTGGTCTACGCGACCCTGCTGATCCCCACCAACATCCTGTTCGAGGCGGCGTTGTCCTACCTCGGCGTCGGTATCATCCCGCCCACGCCGAGCTGGGGCGAGATGCTGTCCGACGCGGTGATCAACGGCTACTACTACATCGACCCGATGTACATGTTCATCCCCGGCATGGCCATCTTCCTGACCGTCATGGCCTTCAACCTGTTTGGCGACGGTCTGCGCGACGCGCTCGACCCCAAGACCCGCTAGCTTGCGCGCCTGATCACGACACAATGCGGTAACGACTGGAGGCACATCCCCCGATGAAGAGAAGCAAGGGCATTGGGCTCGCTGCCATCACCGCGACGGCGGCGCTCGCGCTGGCCGCCTGCGGCAGCAGCACGTCGACTCCGCCGTCGAGCACGAGCTCGACTTACTACGGCGAGGCGATGGTCAAGACCGTTAACCCCTCGAACACCAAGACCAATGGCACGCTCACCATCGATGCCGCGGTCACCCCGGACTCGACCGACTACCAGAACACCTACTACGCGTTCATGTGGGACTTCGTGCGGCTGTACAGCATGTCGCTGATGACCTACGAGTCCTGCCCTGGCAAGTGCGGTCTCACCCTGGTGCCCGACCTCGCCACCGGGCCTGGCACGGTGAGCGACCACGGTCTCATCTGGACCTACCACATCAAGCCGAACGTGAAGTTCCAGAACGGCGTGACCGTCACGTCGCAGGACGTCAAGTACGGCATCGAGCGGACGTTCGCCAAGAACATCCTGCCGAACGGACCGACGTACTATCAGGTGCTGCTCAACGACCCGAAGTATCCGGGACCGTACGTCGACCGCTCGAAGAACATCATGGGCCTGACGTCGGTGACCACGCCGAACAGCACGACGATCCAGTTCCACCTGCTGCACCCGTTCTCGGACTTCAACTACGTGGTGGCGATCCCGCAGAGCACCCCGGTGCTGCCGAGTTGGGACACCGGCGCGCACGGCGGCGCCAACTTCCAGCTCGACCCGATCTCCACCGGACCGTACGAGTTCAAGAGCTACACGCTGAACAAGCAGCTGGTGCTGGTGCCGAACCCGTACTGGAACCCGTCGACCGACCCGCAGGCCAAGCAGCTGGTCAGCAAGATCGTCGTCAACTTCAACATGAACCAGAACACCGTGGAC
>JASHTT010000720.1 GCA_030040415.1 Streptosporangiaceae bacterium
TGACGGTTGATCGATATCAAAGCAACGGCCGGCCACCGGACGGGCACGAGGGGGACGTAACGCGATGGGACCGCTGCGTCACGAGCCAGCGTCTGGCGGCCGGCCACCGTCATGGCGGCGAACGCCATCGGCGCCGTCTCGTCCGTGTAGGTCGCGGAACGACGCCAGGGCCCAACCCTTGCACTCCGGTCCCTTCCCCTCCGGGCTCGCCGGTCAGGCGCCTCGCAAGAGGGGTCGGGGCGTGATCGACTTTTCGAGACCCACGAGGGCCGGCGGCGGGGCCATGCCTATGTCGGCCAGCGCCGAACGGGCCCGCCGGAGCAGCGACAGCGCTTCGCCGCGCCTCCCTTCTTGCGCCAGCGCCGTCGCCAGTTGCAGGTACCTGGCGTCGTCGTACGGGTTGAACTCGATCGATCGCTCCACGATGCGTCGCAATTCGTCCAGGTCTCCCCGCTTGGCGGCGTCCTCGGCGCACAGGTCCAGGAGGCCGATCATCATCGTGCGGGCGCGCTGGCGGGGCTCGTCCGCCCAATCCTCGTACGGGTCGTCGGGCAGGAAGTCCCCCCGGTACCGGGCCATGGCGCTTCGAGCGATCGCAACGGCCTGCGCCCGGTTTGCGGACGCTGCCGCCCGGGCCCGGTCGACCTCGGTCACGAACTCGTGGATGTCAACGGAAAGAGACTTACTCAATACCAGCGACTTCCCCTGGCGTTCGACGACGTCCCCGGCGGCGCTGCGCAGCCGGGACAGGACCGTCCGCAACCGGTTCTTCCCGACGTCTGGCTCGACGTCGGGCCACATCGCCTCCAGTGCCTCTTCGCTGTGCACCCTGCCGCCGCGGGCGGCCACGTACTTCAGGAGGAGGGCTTCCTGACCGGGGCGAAGACGCACCGGGCGGCCGGCCACGCAGAGTTCGAAGCGGCCTAGCGTCGCGAGAGACATCGGAAGATTGGCGGCCTCCAGGGTGGGTGCAGAAACCCGTCCGACCGGTGCGCCCAGGCCGAGCAACACCTCGGTGATCACTCGCTCCCTGATGAGAGGCGCATTGGGCTGGCCGATCCGGGCAGCCTCTTCGAACGCTTTCGCTGCCCGCGCCCGTGCGCGCTCCGAGTCACCTCGCCGCAAAGCGACGTAGCCGAGGAGCAAGGTCACCCGCCACCGTTCTCGCTGGTCGACCGCGCCGCTCGGCAGGTTTTCGAGCTTGGCCTCGGCGTCGAGCGGATCGCCGTGCCGGGCTGCGACAACGGCTTCGGTCAGGGCGATCATGTTTCGGGCGTCTTGCGGGTCGGCCTTGGCCCGGGCCAAGCAGTCGGCCGCCATGTCGACCAAGCCGACCCGGTCGCACATGTCGGCCGCCTCGGCGAGGAACTCCGCTCCGTTGAGTTGCCACCAAACGCCACGTCTGGCTTCGACCTGACGGATGTGGGACGCCGTGGCGTCGGCATCGCCCTCATAGGACGAGAGAACTGCCAGCTTCCAGTGGCCTTGCGCGGCGAGCATGCCGCTGCTGATTCGGTCCGCCGACCGGAACACCTCACTGACGCTCCGCCGGCAGAGATCTCCTTGACCGAGTTCCGCCGCGAACAGCGCCCGCCAGATCGTCAGGAAGCCGATGGCCCGCGGGCGGTCGCCAGCAAGGAGCAGCGCCTCGTCGATGCGCTTCATGGCCCTGTCGAGGTGCCCCTGGCGGAACTCAATGTGCACCGACCAGTCGACGCCGATGAATGATGCAGCTGAACGCATCCCGAGCGCCTTGTACAGAGCCGTCGCGCGCGTGAAGCACTCTTCCGCCTCGGCCAGATCGGCGTCGTCGCGCCGCCCGTCGGAATCCACGATGTGGCAGAGCGCATAGCCGAGGACCTCGCTTGCCCGCGCGCGAGTCAACTCCTCGTGCAGGCCGGCGTCATCCAGGATCTGCCTGGCCCGCACCGCCGCCTCTGTGTACTCCAGGTTGGCCAGTTGGCGGACTTTGATCAGCTCGGCCTCGGCCGAGCGCTGCAGTGCAGCGTCGCCGCGGCGCCTTGCGACCTCTATCGCCCGCTCCGCGGCCGTAATGGCGGTGGCCCAGATGCTGGCGTAGCCGAGTCGGCGGGCCATCAGCACGAGCAGTTCAGGATGCTCGTCGACCGCCTGGGGAGGGAGTTGCTCGAACCGGGCCTGCAGCTCGTATATGTCGAGCGTCTCCTCGACATCTGGGCTCGTCCCGGCCGCCACGGCGGCGGCCGCTTCTGCGTCACCCGACGCAAGCAGCAAATCCATGGCATGGCCGAGCTCGCCGCGCCGGCGGTACTCGGACGCGGCCATCCTCATGCCGTCCTGGCTTGACGGCGCGAGCGTGATCAAGTGGTCCCGAACTGGTCCGGGGAGCTCCCACCACGGACCCCGTATCGGCGTGAAGGGGATCCCGGCCTTGAGGCCCAAGCGGAAGAAGCCCTCCTCGGCAGCCATCATGTCGACCAGTCCGGGCTCCAGCAGCGGCAGGCGGGCCAACTGGGCGAGCACCGCGTTGCGCGCCGGTCCTAGCGCTGTCAGCGCCTCGTCGAGGATGGCCGCGACCGCCCGGCTCGAATGATCGACGCCGCTCACCGCCGCGAGGTCCGTCAGGGTCTCCCCCGTCCGCGCGGCGCGGGCGACGGCCAGGACCGTCGCTGCCGTCCAGCCGCCTGTGGCCCGACCGAGGGCTTCCGCGGCCTCAGAGTTGACTTGCAATCCGAAGCCGTCGCGGCACACGCGGAAGGTCTCCTCCGCGCCCATTGCGAGGTCGGCGGCCGACAACTGGAGGAAGTTGGCGCGACGCAGACGAAGTGCGCCCTGCGGCAACTGCCGGGCCAGGACTACCAGACGGTGCTGGCCGGCCACGCTGCCGGCCAGGTAATCGATGAGCTCGGCTGCCTCGACGCCTGCGTTGTGCGCATCATCGATCACGAAGGCACAGCTCTCGCCGGCTAGTGACTCGAGCAGGGCGTCAACCATCCCAGCCGGGTCCGGCGCGGAGGCGGTAGTCGCCGCATCGGTAAAGCCGGCCCGGTGCACCGCCTTGCGCAGGCGGGCCGCCAGCAGCGGAGCCGTAACGCCCTGGTAGTCGAGGCTTACACCTATCCCGACGGTGCTCCAGAAATCGACCAATTCCGCAGCCAGCACGGTCTTGCCGTACCCGCCCGCAGCCTCGATGACGATCACGCGATGATCGGCGCACTCACGGCTCAGGCGGGGCCGCGGGATATGGTGCGGCGGCAGGCTGGACATCCGGACCTGCCGGGACTAGTCGGAGACCCGTCGAAGAAGGCCCGCCACAGGGGAACTACCGGACGTCACGGCCGCATGGTAGCAGAGCCGACAGGATCAACCGCGACGAAATGACAGCTCATCGTGTCCGCCTGAGGCGCACACTGAGCTCCCGCGATAGGACTCGAACCTATAACCTGCCGGTTAACAGCCGGACGCTCTGCCGATTGAGCTACGCGGGACCG
>JASHTT010000721.1 GCA_030040415.1 Streptosporangiaceae bacterium
ACGAGAAGGCCAACCTCAAGAGCGCCTACTTCGGCACCTACCCCTACGTGGCCAGCCCTCTAGTCCCCGGCACGCCGGACTACGACCCGGCACTCAGCAACGCCTATGCCTACAACCTGGCGAAGGCCAACCAGCTGCTGACAGAGGCTGGCTGGACCGGCCGCAACAGCCAGGGATACCGGACCAAGGACGGTCAGGTCCTGAGCATCTCCCTGCCGTACGACTCCGACGCGGGCCAGACGCCGCCGGAGGACCTCACCCTCTTCGAGGACATCCAGGCATCCGAGAAGGCTGCCGGCATCGACCTGAAGCTGCAGCCCATCAGCACCGCGGAGCTGGACAACCTGTACACCGGCAACGGCTACCAGACGCTGGCCGACGGCTACTGGATTACCAACACGCCTGACGTGCTGCGCACCCTCTTCTCCACGCAGGCGCTGAAGTACTACGGCACCAACGCCGACAAGTACTCCAACCCGACTCTCGACAAGCTGCTGGCCGAGGGACTCGCCCAGCTGAATCCGGCCAAGCGCCAGGCGCTCTACTACCAGGCGCAGGTCCTGGTGTCACAGCAGGCACTGATCATGAACCTCTACCCAGCCGAGGAACGACTAGCTATCAACGCCAACACCCACGGGGTCAGCGCCGACTACGCGGTCGGGCTGCCGGACTTCTACGACACCTGGATCTCGCCGTGACGTCGGCAGCGGCTGACAGTCAGGTCCCGGACGAAGGCCTCGCGCGCGCGGCCGAGCCAGCCAGCGAACTAGCGGTCGGGCTGCCGCCCGGCCGCAGCGGCCGCCGCCGCCTCCGGCGCGTGCTCAGCGACGTAATCGGCGGAGTGATCGTGCTGTGGGGAGCTGCCACGCTCACGTTCGTGGCAGTGCACCTGATGCCGGGCAGTCCGGCGGTGGCCTACGCCGGCGGCGTAGGAAGTCACCCGTCGAAGTCTGTGCTGAACGCGATCATCCAGGAGTACGGCCTGAACAAGCCGATAATCGTTCAGTACCTGGTCTACATGGGCAAGCTGCTGCACGGAAACCTCGGCTACTCGGTGTCCCAGCAGATGCCGGTGTCCCAGGTCATCGCCCTGAACGTGGGCCCGACCGCCGAGCTGACGCTGGGCTCGCTCGTCCTGTCGTGGGTACTTGCCGTGGTCTGGACGGTGCTGACGGTGCGGCGCGGCCGCATCATCTCGGCGATCGGGTCCGGCATCGAGGTACTGACGGCGTCGCTGCCGCAGTACTGGCTGGGCATCATCCTGCTCGAGGTACTCGCGTTCCACCTGGGCTTGTTCCCCGCCACCGGCGGCAGCGGCCTGCAGGGCCTTGTGCTGCCGTCGCTCACCCTCGCCCTGCCGATCGCCGGCTTCCTCGGCCAGATCACGAGAGAGGAGTTCGAGTCGGCCCTGGAGCAACCGTTCGTGACGTCGGCCAGGGCCCGGGGCATGAGCGACTGGGGCGTGCGGCTACGCCACGCGCTCCGGCACGCGATATTGCCCGGCGTGACGCTGTCCGGCTGGGCGCTCGGTGCCCTGATCAGTGGTGCCGTCATCGTCGAGTCGCTGTTCTCCAGGAACGGCCTCGGCAATACGCTGCTGACCGGCGTGACCCAGCAAGACATGCCGCTGACCATCGGCGTGGTGCTGATCGTCGCCGTGGTCTACGTGGTGGCCACGATCCTCGTCGACATGGTCTACCAGCTGGTGGACCCGCGGCTGAGGTCCGCCGGCCAGTGATCCACACCGAGCCACCCGCTGCAGTCAGCCACCCCCTCTGCAAAGGACACGCGCATTGACCGTCACCGATACCGCACTGGGCCCCGAGCAGCTTGTCGTTGCCGAACGGCCCCGCCGGTCCCGCAATCTGCACGTCGGAATAATCCTCGCCTGGCTGATGATCGCGTTCCTGCTGCTGGCGGTAGCGTTCCCCGGCCTGATCGCGCGGGACGCTCCGCTCGCCGTCGATCCCTCCAGGACCCTGCTCGCGCCATCGCTCAGCCACCTCTTCGGCACCGACCAGAATGGCCGTGATGTCTTCAGCCGGGTGGTCTACGGCGCGCGCGAGTCACTGTCCATCGGCATAGCCGCCACGGTCGTGGGGCTGGCCATCGCCATCGTGCTCGGCTTCGCGGCCGGGCTCGGCGGACGCTGGGCTGACATGGGGATCAGCCGCTTCCTCGAAGTGCTGTTCGCGTTCCCCTCGCTGCTGCTCGCTCTGCTGTTCGTCGCGATGTTCGGAGCGGGCGCCGGCAGCCTGATCATCGCCGTCGGCATCGGGTCCGCGCCCGGCTACGCCCGGATGATCCGAGGCCAGGTGATAGCAGTCCGGAACGCGCCGTACATCGAGGCAGCCCGGGTGCTCGGGCACGGGCCACTGCGGATCATGGCGAGGAGCATCTTCCCGAACGCGATGCGCCCGCTGCTCGTACTCGGCACTCTCGGCATCGGCCAGTCGATCGTCTGGGCGTCGTCGCTGAGCTTCCTAGGCCTTGGCGCCGCCCCGCCCGCACCGGAGTGGGGCGCCATGCTCGCCGCGGGGCGCGACTTCATCTCGAGCGCCTGGTGGCTGGAGTTCTTCCCAGGTGCCGTGATCGTCGCCACGACGCTGGCTCTCACGGCGATCGGACGTCACCTTCAGCGCCGAATGGAAGGAAGGCTGGCATAGTGACCGGACAGCGGGAACAAGACACTTACCTGCTCAGTGCCACCGATCTGCGCGTTTCGTTCGGCTCGGGCGCCGCCGCCCGCGAGGTCGTCAGCGGCATCTCCTTCGGCGTGCGAGCCGGTGAGTGCCTGGCGATCGTGGGGCAGTCGGGCTCCGGCAAGAGCGTCACGGCACGAGCGCTGCTGGGCCTGGCTGGCGACGGATCACAGGTGAGCGGCCAGCTCGAGTTCGCCGGCCTTGACCTGACCAGCATGAGCGAGCGGCAATGGCGCGCCATCCGCGGCGTGCGGATCGGCTTCATTTTGCAGGACGCGCTCGTCTCCCTCGATGCAGTCCGCCCGGTGGGACGGGAGATAGCCGAGCCGCTGCGGCTGCACAAATATGGCAACCCCGCGACCCGCCGCGCCAGGGTGATCGAGCTTCTTCGACAGGTCGGAGTCCCCGAGCCCGAAATGCGTGCCAGGCAACTGCCGGGAGAACTGTCCGGCGGGCTACGTCAGCGAGCACTGATCGCAACGGCGATCGCTCTCGACCCGCAGCTCCTGATTGCCGACGAGCCGACGACCGCACTTGATGTGACGATCCAGGCGCAGATCATCGGCCTGCTGCGAGAGAGCAAGCGGCGCGGCCGGGCACTCATCGTGATCAGTCACGACCTCGCGGTGGTCAGCACCCTGGCCGACCGGGTCGCGGTAATGCGTGACGGCGAGATCGTGGAGCAGGGCCGCACCGCGGACATTCTCGGGAACCCCCAGCACCCGTACACGCAGTCCCTGCTGGACGCGATACCGTCGGCGCACTCCCGGGGCACACGGCTGTCGGAGCCCGCTACGCTGCGCGGTCGCCTCCCTGCCAGCTTCGCGGCCAAACAGCGCGAGTCCGACCGCGACGCGCCCCCCTTGCTTACCGCGAACGGACTGGTGAAGCGGTACAAGGGACCCGATGGCAAGGTCCGCACCGTCGTCGACAAGGTGTCGTTCGAGCTGTGGCCGGGCGAAACCCTCGGCGTGGTCGGCGAGTCCGGTTCGGGCAAAACGACAACGGGCCGCATCGTGCTCGCAGTCACCCGCCCTGACGAGGGCGAGGTACTGCTCAACGGGCAGCCCTGGACGAACCTGACCGAGGGCCAGCGGCGGTCCAGGCGCAGGCATATCGGCGTCGTCTACCAGGACCCGCTCAGCTCGTTCGACCCGCGGTGGACCGTGCGGCGCATCCTGACCGACGCGCTGCCCGCGGAACAGGCGAGTGCTCGCGCACGCGCAGAGCGCATTCGGGAGCTGCTTCATCAGGTCGGCCTGAGCGAGGACATGCTGGAGCGCAGGCCGTTGCTGCTGTCGGGCGGTCAGCGGCAGCGCGTCGCCATCGCCCGCGCCCTGGCGCCCGCGCCGGAGATCATCGTCTGCGACGAGCCCGTCTCGGCGCTCGACGTGTCGATCCAGGCGCAGGTTCTCGACTTGTTCGCTGACCTGCAGGACGAGCTGGGGCTGAGCTACATCTTCATCTCCCACGACCTCGGCGTCATCCATCACATGAGCGACCGGGTGCTCGTGATGACCGCCGGCCGCGTCGTCGAGCAGGGCGATGCCGACCAGATCTTCAGCCATCCTGCCGCCCCCTACACGCAGCGGCTGCTCGAGGCGCTCCCCCGGGTTGCGCTGGACGGCGAGCTTGCCGATCGGGAGCCAGCCTACGACCGCAGCGCCTAGGGGGCCGGCCGGCCCGCATGGCCCGCCTCGACCACACCGGCCCGCCCGGCCCGCTGAAGCAACCCACCGCGCTGAGCCTTCTGAACGGAGATTGGTGACTTTGCCCAAGCAGATACACGTGAACCTGTTCGAGATGAACTGCGTCAGCCACATCACGCATGGCATGTGGGTTCATCCGGACAGCAATCGCGAGCGCTTCAACGACATCGACTTCTGGACCGAGCTGGCCCAGCTGCTGGAAGACGCGACCTTCGATGCCATGTTCATCGCGGACGTCATCGGGGCGTATGACGTGTTCCGCGGGGGCCCGGAGACCTCGCTCATCCAGGGCATGCAGATCCCGAGCAACGACCCGTTGATGATCATTCCTGCGATGGCCGCGGTGACCAGCAACTTGGGCTTCGCGGCCACCTTCTCCACTACCTACGAGCCGCCGTTCGCGTTCGCCCGCCGGATGAGCACGCTCGACCACCTCACCAAGGGGCGGGTCGGCTGGAACATCGTCACCTCGTACCTGCCGAACGCCGCACGCAACTTCGGCTACGACGACGAGGTCGAGCACGACCACCGGTATGAGATCGCCGACGAGTACCTGGAGGTGCTCTACAAGCTGTGGGAGGGGTCCTGGCAGGACGATGCCGTCCTCGCGGATAAGGAACACGCGATCTACTCAGACCCGGCCAAGGTCCGCTACATCAACCACGAGGGCGAGTACTACCGGGTAGCCGGGCCGCACCTGTGCGAGCCGTCGAGGCAGCGCACGCCCTTGCTCTACCAGGCCGGAGTGTCGGACGCGGGCCGCAGCTTCGCCGGCAAGCACGCCGAGGCGATCTTCATGGGCGGCAGCAGCATCGGCCAGGTCAGGTCGTTCGTGCAGGACGTGCGCCGCATCGCGGCGGAGCACGGGCGCGACCCTGCGGACATTAAGTTCCTGCCGGGCGCCAACGTCATCGTCGGGCGCAACGATGAGGAGGTAGCCAGGAAGGTCGCCGACTACAAGCGGCTGCGCAGCGTGGACGGCTACCTGGCGCACTCGAACTCGCCGGTGGACTGGACGCAGTACGACCGGTCAGAGTCCGTCGAAGCGATCGTCACGAAGCTCGGCGCAGCCTCCGGCCGGTTCCGGCGCTACCTCGACCCGGGCCAGACCGTGGGCCAGTTGCTCGACAACCTCGGGGCGCTCAGCAGGCCGTTCACAGTCGCTGGCACTCCGAAGGTGGTAGCGGATGAGATACAGCGCTGGGTGCAGGAGGCCGACGTAGACGGCTTCAACCTCGTCCAGCACCTCACGCCGGGAACCGCCCTGGACTTCGCCGAGCTGGTCATCCCCGAACTGCGCCGTCGCGGGCTGTTCCGTACTTCCTACGCCGACGGCGAGACCCTGCGGGACCGGATGCTCGGCAATGGCCCGCGGCTGGCTGACCACCATCCAGGCGCGCGCTTCCGCGACCCGGCGAATCTCGGCGCCACTCGGCGCCGCGAGCCGGCCGTAGACAACGAGCCGGCCGCAGACAAGCAACTCACCCTTGCCGGCGGCGGGAATGCCTGAGGCGCTCGACGTGCAGCGTTTCGAGCGCGAGCTCGAGCGCCTGCTCGCACCCATCAGACAGCAGGCCGCGGAACGCGAGCGGTCGCGCACCCTGCTGCATGACCGCGTCCGCGAACTTCAGGACATCGGGTTCGGCGCCCTGCGGATCCCCCACAGCGATCTTGGCGGCGGCTACTCGCTCCGCCAGCTGTTCGAGACGCTCATCAGGATCGCGGCCGCGGAATCCAACCTCGCGCACATCTACCGCGGGCACATCGCGTTCGTGGAACAGGTCCTGATCTCTGACGACGAGAGCAGGCGCGAGCGCTGGCTGCCGAGAATCCTCGCGGGCGAGCTAGTCGGGAACGCCCAGTCGGAGCGCCAGGAAACGGCTGAGATCAAGACCGAACTGGCCGTCGACGATGACGGGGTAGTCCTGGAGGGCGTCAAGTACTACACCACCGGGAGCATCTACGCGGACTGGATCCACTTGTCGGCCATGGAGAACGGCGAACGGGTTGCCGCGACGGTGTCCGCCAGGCACTCCGGCGTGCGCTCGATCGACGACTGGGACGGCTTCGGCCAGCAGCTGACGGGCAGCGGGACGACGGTATTCGAGCGCGTTCCGGTGCACGACGGCGAGATCTCCCGGTTCGACGGCGAGGAGAGCTTCCGCATCCGCTACGTCACGGCAATCTTTCAGCTGTGCCTGCTCGCGGTGGTGGCCGGGATCGGTGAGGCCGCGCTGGCCGACACGTGCGAGTTCGTCCGGCCGCGCAGGCGTATCTTCGGCTTCGCCGGGGAGGCGTTGCCCAGGGAAAACGAGCTCGTCCAAGCCGTCGTCGGCGACCTGGCAAGTTACGCGCACGCCGCCCGCAGCCTCGTGCTCGCGAGCGCG
>JASHTT010000722.1 GCA_030040415.1 Streptosporangiaceae bacterium
CCGCCCGCCACCCCCCGGTGCCGAGCGCCGCACCGGCCGCCAAGCCGGCCTGCAGGACCGTCCTTCTGGTCGCCATTTCACCCTCCCTGAGATCGCCAATCCAGCGTCCCAGGCGAACGGCCGCCTAACAAGCGCATCAGGTGGCGATGTCCGGGTAGGGCAGGCTCCAGTGGCTGAGCTTCACGGCGTACTCGCGCTGAAAGGCCAGCGGTTCGGCATAGTCGCGCTCGAACAGCGCGATGAACAACGTCAGCGTCAGGAACGGGTGCGCGCCGAGACCGAATAGCGCGACGTAATCGTGCCCGGCGAGCGCCGCGCGCTCCTCGTCGGTGAACTTCAGCCACGTGCTCCGCTCCCCCTCGTGGCAGCCGATGATCACGTTGGCGACGTCAGCTTCCCACCAGGCCACAGTGCCCCGCGGGTCTTCGCGGTACCGCTCGACCAGCTCGGGGTCCCGGTCGACGGTGAAGAGGAACTTGTTCAGCAGGTACTTGCTCATGCCGCGTCAGCCCCGTTCGGGTACCAGGTGAAGTAGGCCTCCATCGTGTGGAAGAGGTCGAGCGAGTCGACGTAGTCGGCCTGCACGTTCTCTCCCGCGACGCCCATCATCAGCAGGAAGTCCATGAAGCCATGCGTGGCGTTGCCAGGCTGCCAGAGGCTGTCCAGGCTCACCTCGGCGAGCGCGGACTTGATGTCGCTCGAGGCGATCCAGGACACCGCCTTGCGGTCGAATTCGGGGTCTGGCCCGTGCGGGCCGAACTGGCGCGGGCCGCCGAGTTCCAGTGAGAGGTGGCCGGTGCCGATGATGGCCACCCGCTGCTCGCTCGGCCATTCCTCAACCATCTGCCTGATGGCCTTCCCTAGCTCGACGAACCGGCTGGGTTGCGGCATCGGCGGCGCGAAGATGTTGGTGTAGACCGGCACGATCGGCAGGTCGGCCTCCGGCCGCAAGGTGATGATCGGGCAGGTGATGCTGTGGTCAATCCGCAGTTCATTGCTGAACGCCAGGTCGAAACCCGCGTCGAGGCCGTGCCGCAGGAGGTATTCCGACAGCTCTTCGTGGCCGCGCAGGAACATGCGTGGCAGGCCGAACTCCCGCTCCTCGTTGTAGTAGTTGGCGTCGTAGAACGGCGCCTTGCCAACCAGGAACTGCGGCATGTTGTCGAGCCAGATCTGGTGGAAATGGTCGCTGCCGACCATGACCAGCACGTCCGGGTTGGCGCGCGTCAGCGTCTCGCGGAACGCCGTGATCTTGGCGACCCACTCGTCGGCGAACGGCGGCCGCTCGTCGCCAGCCGACGTGCTGGCCCGCAAGTAGAACGGGTGGTGCGTGGATGCGATGACCGCTGAGATCGTGGCCATGGCGGCTCCTCCGCGTACGGGCCCGCGGTCAAGCGGGCCGGGGGGGCTGGTAGTCGGTGTTGCGGTCGACAGTCATGTAGATGTCGTTGGCTATCGGATTGCGCTGTTCCTCGGCCAGCTGGCCGAGCAGGCCCGCAGTCCTGGCCAGCAGCGCGAAACCGCGCAACAAGCTCGGCGGCAGGCCCAGGTCGGCCAGTGCCGCCCCGCATGTGCCCGCGCCGTTGAGCGGCAGCCTGCGGCCGAGCACCTCCGGATGCACCCGGCCGATCGCCTCGAACAGCAGCAAGTGCGGGCCGACCAGGTTCTCCTCAGCGGCAATCCGGTACAGCACGGGCGTGCGCGGGTCGGTGACCTTGTGCACCGGGTGGCCGAGGCCCGGGATCAGCCGGCGGGCGGCCCGTGCCTCGCGCACCGCCGCCAGCGCGAGCGCGTCCCAGCCGGCCGGGTCGTCCGGGGCCGGCGTGTCAGCGCTGCTGAGGGCCTGCGACAGGAACGTCCCGGCGTCCTCGGTCACGCCGAGGAAACGAGAGCCGCCGCCGAGCAGGCCCGCGGCCAGCGCGCCCTGCACCGAATCGGGCGCGCTGAGATAGGTGAGACGAGCCGCGATGGCCGTCGGCGTGAAGCCGTGGTCGGCGAGCGCGACGAGCACCGCCTCGAACACCCGGACCTGCGCTGGCGAGGGCCGCTGCTGGGTCACCAGCCACAGAGCCAGCTCGCCGAAGCCGACCTTGCCCATCATGTCGGCTGCCAGGTCGTGCCCGAGCAGGGTGATGGTGTCCTCGTCGGAAGCGCCGAGCGAGGTGGGAAAGTGCGGCACGCCGCCGTCCGTCGTCACCGCGCCGGTCCGCCCGTCTCCTCGCCGTGGTCGCCCGAGGTGTCGGCGAGCCAGGCCCGGACCTCTTCGCCGTGCTCGTCCAGCGTCGGCGGCAGCAGGTCGTAACGCGGCGGGGTCAGCGAGAACGTGAGCGGATGGCGCATGGTCGGCACCGCTTCATCGCCGTGGCCGGCCGTGACCACCGGGTCGAGGCCGATCCTGGTGGCGAACTCGATGCCCTTGTCCACCGTGTTGATCGGGCCGCACGGCACCCCGGCCTTGATCAGCTCCTCGAACCAGTCGGCCGCTGGCCGCCGGGACAATAGGTCGACCAGCAGCGGGCGAAGCTCGGCCCGGTTCGCGGTACGGCCCTCGTTGGCCGCGAACCTCGGATCGTCGGCGAGTTCCGGCGCGCCCAGTACCTCGCACAGCCTGCGGAACTGGGCGTCGTTGCCCGCCGTCACGATCAGGTCTCCGTCGCTGGCGGGCAGTGGCTCGTACGGGAACAGGCTCGGGTGCGAGTTGCCCATCCGGAACGGCACCACTCCCCCGGCGGCGTAAGCGTTCGTCTGGTTCACCATCCCGGACATTGCCGAGGCCATCAGGCTCGCCTCCACGTGCTGGCCCCGGCCGGTTGCAGCGCGGTAGTTGAGTGCGGCCAGAATGCCGATCGTGGTGTGCAGGCCGGCGATGACGTCGAAGGCGGAGATGCCCGCCCGGTAGGGCGGCCCGTCTGCGTCGCCGGTCAGGCTCATCAGGCCCGACATGGCTTGCACCATGAGGTCGTAACCGGGCAGGTCGGCCCCGCCACCCGAGCCGAAGCCGCTGATAGACGCGTAGACGACGCGCGGGTTGGTGCCGCTGACTGACTCATAGTCCAGGCCGAACTTGGCGAGCCCGCCGGGCTTGAAGTTGTGCACGAACACGTCTGCCCGGCGGGCCAGTTCCCTGGCCGCCTGCAGGTCAGCCTCGTCTCGCAGGTCAAGCGCAACCGAGCGCTTGTTCCGGTTGATCGACATGTAGTAAGTGGACACGCCCTCCTTGGTGACCGGAGGCATCCATCGCCGGGTGTCGTCACCCTGGGGGCTCTCCACCTTGATCACGTCCGCGCCGAGATCCGCCAGCAGCATCGTGCAGTAAGGACCCGCCAGGACACGGGAGAAATCGGCGACCAGCAGACCCGACAAAGGACCCGTGGGCTCAGTCATCTCCGTCGCGCATCCTTGCGTCCGCTAGTCGGACAAATGTCCGGCTCATGCAGTGTCCGACCCCCAAACGTCCTTGTCAAGGCGCAAGTACCCGGGCAGCCTCAGCCCGTCCCGGTCGGTGCGGGTTCGGGCGGAACGGGCCTTGCCACAGTAACCTGGGGCACCGACTGGAACGCTGCCCAGTCCGCGCTTATCGCGCCGGCGGTCGCCAGCAGGAGCGGCAGGTAGCGGTCGGTGAGCACGTCGAGCGGGGTCTCCGCGGCGTGCGCGTTGACGTTGAGCGAGGCTATCACCTGGCCGTCGCCGTCTCGCAGCGGTGCGGCGACGGACCGGATGCCCGGCGCCAGCTCTTCGTCGGTGAGTGCCCAGCCGCGGGCACGCACCTGCCGGAGCGCGGCGGCACGCTCGTCGGAATCCGGCTGCCACCGCGGCGTGATGCCCGACCTGCTCGGCTCCGCCAGCACCCGCTCGGCCTCTTCTGGCGGCAGAGCGGCCAGCAGCACCTTGCCGAGCGAGGTTTGCATGGCCGGGAACCTGGTGCCGATGGTCACCACCAGCGCCACGATCTTAGGCACTGCGACCCTCGCCACGTACACGATGTCGGAGCCGTCGAGCTGGGCTATCGACGACGACTCGTGGGTCAGCGCCACCAGCTGTTCCATGTGCGGCCTGGCGACCTCCCACAGGCTTCTGGACAGCACATACGACATGCCGAGCTCAAGCACGCGGGGGGTCAGCTCAAAACCGCGATCGGCGGAGCGCACGTAGCCGAGTTGCTCCAGCGTCAGCAGGACCCGCCGTGCTGTGGGCCGGGCGAGGCCCGCCGCCGTGGCGACCGCCGTCAGCGACATCACCGGCTGGCGGGGCTGGAACGCCCGGAGCACATCCAGGCCCCGGGCCAGCGCCTCGATGAAGTCCGGGTTGCCGTCACGTCGTGCCATGCGGCTCCTCTCGGGCCTTTCAGTGCTGACTCCCAGACTGTAGCGCGGCCGCCCCCAACGTCCGCACTGCGGACAGCGCGAAATCGCTGTACCGCGTAGCAGCACACCCCCTTGACAGCAGTACCGGCGAGAGAAATGCTGTGCCCGTTCGCTGCGTGAGTCTTTGTCCGTATGGCGGTCACGGCTGATTGCCATGACGGGAGTTCCGGGGATTTGCCGCGGAACTGAGCGCCCGTACCGCTGGCCGTCTGCCCGGTGCCGCCGGGAACCAGTTCGCTCATGTCGGGGTCGGCGCCTATCGGGCGCGGCCACGAGACAGGGAGGCTCCGATGACCGATGTTCAATCCGAAGCTGCCGGGAGCAATTCGCACGAAGCGCTACGGGAGCCCGCGGAGAATGTCCAGACCGCGCGCCTTGACGGCAACCCCGCCGTGCTGGGGCTGATCGTCTTCGCCACCGGCAGCCTGGTACTGGGCATCTCGCTGCTCGGCAACGTACCCCTTGCGGTGCAGCCGGGTACCGTCCAGCCCATCGTCTATGCGGGCACTGGCCTGGGCCTGCTGATCGCGACCGTGTGGGCGGCCTCGTTGCAGCAGACGTTCGTCGCGACCATTCTCGGCACCTTCGCCGGGTTCTGGTTCAGCTATTCGGCGATGGTGCTCGGCCTCACGCACAACTGGTATGGGATACCGGCTGCCAACATCCCGCACACGCTTGGGCAGTTCCTCATTGGCTGGGACGCGGCGATCTTCATGTTGTTCCTCGTCACGCTGCGGCTACCGCTGGTGTTCTCGATCATCCTGGGCGCCGGCACGGTGGGTGTTGCGTTCTTGGCTGCAGCTGTGCTGGGCACGTCGTCGGCGCCGTATCACATCGGTGGCGTGTTCGTGCTGATCTTCGCTGCCTTCGGCTTCTACGCCTACCTTTCGGGCGCTCTGGAGTCCGTGGGCGGCAAGGGGCTGCCGCTCGGCAAGCCGATCGCCAGCTACTTCCAGAAGTAAGCCCCACGGCTGTGCGGGGCACCGCCGGGCAGCCGGCGGTGCCCCGCACAGCGCCCACTTTCCCCTTCTCTGCCAGCTTGGTGTCACCATCAATGGAGGTTCCATGACAGCCACGTCGGACCTGACGCCCGGGCGGCCGGTCGTGTTCAGGAACGCCACCGTCCTGACCATGGACGCGGGCCACCACGTACTCGAGGGCGCCGACGTTCTCCTGAGCGGCGAGCGGATAGAGGCGGTGGGCCAGAACCTCGCCGTGCCCGCGGGAACGGCGGAGATCGACGCGACCGGCGGCATCCTGATGCCCGGCATGATAGACACGCACCGGCACATGTGGCAGACCGCCATGCGCGGATACGGCGCTGACTGGACACTGACCCAGTACTTCGTCTGGTACTACCTGCAGTGGGGCAAAGTCTTCCGGCCCGAGGACGTGTACGCCGGCAACCTGCTGTCGGCCGTCGAGGCGATCGACGCCGGCGTGACCACCACCGTGGACTGGTCGCATGGCCTGCAGACGGTGGACCACGCGGAGGCTGCGGTGGACGCCCTGACGGCTGTTCCCGGCAGGTTCGTGCTCGCCTACGGCAACATCCAGCAGGGCCCGTGGGAGTGGTCCGCCGCACCAGAGTTCCGCGACTTCGTGAGCCGCCGCTTCACCGGCGGCAACGACATGCTGGGCTTCCAGATGGCGTTCGACGTCACCGGAGACCCCGCGTTCCCGGAGAAGGCGGCGTTCGAGGTCGCGCGCGAACTCGGCGCGCCTGTGACAACGCACGCTGGCGTCTGGGGCGCCACCAACGACGACGGCATCCGGCTGATGCACGAGGGCGGTTTCATGACCCCGTCCACGATCTACGTGCACGCAGCGACGCTGACCAGGGACTCCTACAACCGGATCGCGGCAACCGGCGGCTCTGCTTCGGTGTCCACCGAGAGCGAGCAGAGCGCTGGGCAGGGCTACCCGCCAACCTGGCAGTTGCGCGACCACGACATCCCGGTGTCCTTGTC
>JASHTT010000723.1 GCA_030040415.1 Streptosporangiaceae bacterium
GCCGCCGCCATCGCCGGGCCGGCCGACCTTGACGGAGTGCGCGCCGCCTACCACGGCTGGCCGCTCCTTGCGGTGCTGCTCGACAACGCCGAGATGAGCCTGGCTAAGACCAACCGGCGGATCGCGGCGCGTTACCTGGCTCTCGGCGGGCGCGGCGACCTGTCCGACCAGGTGCTCGCCGAGTACGACCTGACCAGGCGCCTCGTCCTGCAGGTCACCGGGCACGAGCGGCTGCTCGCGGCAAGGCCTGTGCTGTCCCGTGCCGTGGCACTCCGCGATCCGTACGTCGATGCGCTGTCTCACCTGCAATTGCGCGCCCTGAGCGCAGTGCGCGCCTGCGAAGACCCGGACGAGCGCGTCGCGCTCGAGCGGTTCCTGCTGCTGACGGTTAACGGCGTCGCGGCCGGGCTGCAGAACACTGGCTGACTCGGGAAGCGTGCGGCTGCCCGGTGCGTTGCAGACCAACGTGCGGGTGGAAATCTGGTCCGACGTCGTGTGCCCGTGGTGTTACCTGGGCAAGCACCGCTTCGAGCGCGCGCTCGAGTCGTTCGAGCATCGTGACGAAGTCGACGTCACGTACCGGTCGTTCGAGCTCGACCCGTCGGCTCCTCCCGGCGTGACGACACCAACCGTCCAGCTGCTGGCCAGCAAGTACGGGATGAGTCCGGCCCAGGCGCAGGAGGCGCAACTGCAGATGGAGCAGCGCGCCGCAGCGGACGGGCTGACCTTCGCGATGGCTGACCTGCGCAGCGGGAACACCAGGGATGCGCACCGGCTGCTGCACCTGGCCAAGGCCCGCGGCCTGCAAGACCAGCTTGTCGAACGGCTGCACAGGGCGTATTTCACCGAGCAGGAATCAGTGTTCGAGCACGCCAGCCTGACCCGGCTCGCGACCCAGGTGGGGCTCGACGCGGACGAGGTCAGCCGGGTGCTCGGCGGCGACGAATACGCTGACGCCGTCGAGGCCGATGAGAAGACCGCGCGCGCACTTGGCGCTACAGGAGTGCCGTTCTTCGTCATCGACCGCCGCTACGGGATCTCCGGCGCCCAGTCGCCCGCCACCATCGCCCGCGCCCTGAACCGCGCCTGGGCTGACGCGGGGGTCCGGGGGTAGTCCCCCCGGTTAGCAACCGCGGGGGTCCGGGGGTCGTCCCCCGGGTTAGCACTGTTCAGATCCGGTATAACGCCTGACCCGGCCCGACCAGGCCGGTCTCGTAGGCCAGCACCACCGCCTGCACCCGGTCGCGCAGCGCCAGCTTGGCCAGGATCCTGGCCACGTGCGTCTTGATGGTTGCCTCGCTGAGCACCAGGTGCTCGGCGAGTTCCGAGTTGCTCATCCCGGTGGCAAGCAGCCGCAGCACTTCGAGTTCCCGTGGCGTCAGCTCAGACAGGTCGGTGTGCACCGCCGGGCGGCCAACGGCAGGCGGCGCGAACCGCTCGATGAGACGCCTGGTGATCGATGGGGCGAGCAGCGCATCGCCTGCCCGCACCATCTGCACAGCCGACACGAGTTGTTCTGGCGAGACGTCCTTGAGCAGGAAGCCGCTGGCGCCTGCGGTGAGCGCGGCGTAGACGTACTGGTCCAGGTCGAATGTCGTGAGGATGATGACACGGCAACCGCTGGCGCCTGGCGCGGCGAGTATCCGGCGGGTCGCTTCCAGCCCATCCATCTCCGGCATCCGGATGTCCATGAGCGCGACGTCGGGCTGGTGCCTGAGCACCGCCTCCACGGCGTGCGCCCCGTCAGCTGCCTCGGCTACTACCTCGATGCCGGCCGCGCCGAGGATCATGCTGAAGCCGCTGCGAACCAGCGCCTGATCGTCGGCGATGACCACGCGAACCGGCGTGCTCCTGTCCTGCCCGGTTGCGCCTCTGTCCGTCACCGGTGCTCAGCCACCAGCGGAGCGTGGTCCAAGGCAGCTTCCTCGGTCGCGCAGGCAGCCCGCAAGCCGACCATCGCCGGGTCGACAGGGAACCGTGCCCTGACACGCCAGCCACCGCCGGGCCGCGGCTTGGCGTCAAGTTCCCCGCCATACAGCGAGATCCGCTCCCGGAGGCCGATCAGCCCGCGCCCGGCGCCGGGCGGGATGGCCGGGCCTGGTGCCGGGCGCGCGCGCCCGGTGTCGGCGACGTCCACCACCAGCTCGGTGTCGCCGTAGTCAATACGGACGCTCGTCGGTGTCTGGCCTGCGTGCTTGAGCACGTTGGTGAGCGCCTCCTGCACCACCCGGAACGCGGCCAGGTCCAGGCCGGGCGGGAGGTCGTAACGGCGTTCGCTCACCTGGACCTCGACCGGCAGACCGGCTGCCGATACCCCGTCGACCAGTGACGGTAGCTGCTGCAGTCCCGGCTGCGGCCGCAGCTCCTCAGCTGCCGGGGCAACACTCGCGTCCGCTGGCGCCGGGCTGAGCAGGCCGAGGAGGTGCCGCAGCTCCGTCATCGCGGCCCGGCCGCTGGCCTCCACGGCCAGCAGGGCGTTCCTGGCCCTGGCCGGCGATTCGTTCAGCACCTGCCGCGCCGCCCCGGCTTGCACGATCATCACGCTGACGTTGTGCGTGACGACGTCGTGCAACTCCGCGGCGATGCGAGCACGCTCCGCCTCGATCGCCCGCCTGGTAGCTGACTCGTGCTCGGCCTGCATCCGGCGGATCCGGTCGCCCGCGTACATCACAGCCCCGACGACCGCGATCGACACGAGCGACACCAGGACGAGCAGCCCGCCGAGCCGGGCGGGCCCGGCGCCCGCTGCCTGCAGGACCTGCACGCCTGACGCGGGCTGGATCTTGTAAATCTCCCGCGAGAAAGCGTTGATGCCCACGGTTTGGCCGGCGCCCGCGTCCCAGAAGAACGCCGCCACCAGCACGCCAGCGGGTGCCAGCGTCAGCAGCGCGGCACCGCGGAACCGGCTGTGCATCGCGGCAGAGTATCCGGCCAAGATCACGGCGAGGAAAGCCACCTCGGACGGCTTGCCCCTGGCGCCGATCGTTACCACCAGCGTGAACATGAATACCGTCAGCGGGAACCGCCTGCGCGCGGCTAGTGGCCCGCACATCACGATAGCCAAGATCAAACCAGGACGGCTGCCATCGTGGCTGCTCGCCACGAACATCACGGCGAACGCGGCCGCTATCAGGATGTCGGTAACGACCGCCCGGCTGGACATCCTGGTCCGCGGCTCTGACGACCGGGCGAAGGCCACCATCTGCCGCCACGAGCCCGGCGGCTTGGCGGCCTGCTCGGCATTCATCATCCCATTGTGATCCCGTCGTGGGTGTTCGCCGTCCGCTGCTCAGAGTAGCCGCGTACATCGCAAGGATGACCACCTGAGCCGTCACCCCTGTCGGGTTCCATCCGGTGGCGGACGCCACTGATGGCCCGTTCCCCTTACGTTGCGCGTCATGGAAGCTCTTATCCGGCTCAACGAGGCCACCAAACGCTATGACCATGGCGGCAGTCCCGCCCTGGAAGAGGTCAACCTGGTCGTTGCACCCGGCGAGGCGGTCGCGGTCATGGGCCCATCGGGCAGCGGGAAGTCGACGCTGCTCAACCTCATCGCCGGCCTGGACCGGCCAACCTCCGGCACCGTCACCGTGGCTGGCCAGCGGATCGACACCCTGAGCGAGACCGGCGTCGCCCGGTTCAGGCGGCGCGAGGTCGGCATGATCTTCCAGTTCTTCAACCTGCTCGACGACCTGACGGTCGCGGACAACGTGCTGCTGCCGGCGCAGCTCGCCGGGATGCGCACCGCGGCAGCGCGGCCAGGACCGACGACCTGCTGACCGCGCTCGGGATCGGGCAGTATCGCAACGCGTATCCGGCCAGGCTGTCGGGTGGCGAGCGGCAGCGGGTCGCGATTGCCCGCGCGCTGGTCAACCGGCCCGCGCTGCTGCTGGCCGACGAGCCGACCGGGGCCCTGGACACGGCGAATGGCGAGGAGATAGGCGAGCTGCTGCTCGAGCTGAACTCGTCGGGACAGACGATGGTGCTCGTCACGCACAACCCGGACCTGGCGGCCAGGTACGCCCGCCGCACGGTCGAACTGCTCGACGGCCGGCTCGTCGGCGACGGGCGCAGTCCGCTGGACGGTCGGCAAGTCCAGCATGGGCGGCGGTCATGAGCGCCGGGCCGGTCGCCCGCGCCATGCGCGGTGGCCTTACCCGCCGCCGGGTGCACGCGGTCGTGATCGCGCTGGTGGTGCTGATCTCCACAGGCGCGTCTGTGCTGGCACTCGCCCTGGTCGTGGACTCCAATGCGCCCTTCGACCACGCGTTCGCCGCCCAGCACGGGGCTGACGTAGTGGCGACCGCGAACCCGGCAAAGGCCACCGACGCAGAGCTGGCCGCGACCGGGAAGCTGGCCGGCGTGACGGCGGCGACCGGGCCGTTCGCCGAGGTCACCGTGACTCCGAAGGTGAACGGCCAGGGCAACTGCAACCCCCCGGGTCCGTGCTTCGGACCCGGGCCGATCGGGCCCACCACCCTGGTGGGCCGAGCCTCACCGGGCGGCGCGGTAGACGACCTGACGTTGCAGGCCGGCCACTGGGCGACCCGACCGGGCCAGGTAGTCCTCGACTCCAGCGGCCAGGGTCCTCAGGTCGGCGTTCCTGTCGGCACCAACCTGACCATCACCGACGCGCCCGGTAAGCCGACGCTCACCGTGGTAGGCATCGCCAGCTCGGTCACCGGATCGGCGGACGGCTGGGTGGCGCCGAGCGAGATCGCCGCCCTCAGCTCAGCGAGCAATCCGGCTAGCGCACAGATGCTCTACAGGTTCGCGAGCGCGGGCAGTTCGGCCGACCTTCTTGCCGACATGACCACCGTGCGCAAGGCGCTTCCTGCCGGGTCGGTCACCGGAACCGCGTCCTACCTGGCGGCCAAGTCACAAGAGAGCGGCAACATCGCGCCATTCGTTCCGTTCTTGTTCGCCTTCGGCATCATCGGGATGGTCATGTCGGTGCTGATCGTCACCAACGTGGTGAGCGGTGCGGTGGTGGCCGGGTACCGGCGGATCGGCATCCTCAAGAGCATCGGCTTTACCCCGGGCCAGGTGCTCGGTGCCTACACGGGACAGGTAACGATTCCTGCCGCTGTCGGCGCGGCGGTCGGCGTGCTGGTCGGCAACCTGATCGCGGCGCCAGTCCTCGCGCAGACGGCCAGCGCGTACGGGGTGGGCGCGCTTGCCGTGCCCCCCTGGGTCGACGTGCTCGTCCCGGTCGTCATGCTCTGTCTCGTCGGCGTGGCCGCCGTGCTGCCGGCGCTGCGCGCCGCACGGCTCAGCGCGGTCCAGGCCATCGCGACCGGCCGTGCGCCGCTGACCGGCCGCGGATACGCCGCACACCGGCTGCTTGGCCGACTCCGGCTGCCGCGGCCGGTCACCATCGGCCTGGCCGCCCCGTTCGCCAAGCCAGCACGGACCGCCGTCACGCTGGTCGCCGTCCTGCTCGGCGCGGCCACCGTGACGCTGGCCGTCGGCCTCGGCACGTCGCTGCGGATGGTTGTCACCGCGCTCTCGCACGATCAGGCTCAGCAGGTTCAGGTCATAGTGCCGGGCGGGCCGGGCGGGGCCTTCGTGCACGTGAAGCTCAACGGCAACCCGGCACCGGGCCCGTCCAGGGCGACGCATCAGTTGTCGCTGACGGCTGTCGAGGCGGCCCTGCGCACGGAGCCGGGCACGCTGCATTACATGGCGGAGACCGACGAGCAGGTAAGCGTCGTCGGACTGGCACAGCAGGTCACCCTCACCGGCTACAGCGGTAACTCGAGCTGGGCTGGTTACGCCATGGTCAGCGGCCACTGGTTCACCGGGCCTGACCAGGTGGAGGTCCCGGCCGAGTTCCTGACCCTGACCGGCGACGTCGTCGGTGACAACGTCACGCTCGTCAACGGCAGCCGGCAGGTTACCGCGCGGATCGTCGGCGAAGTCTTCAGCGGCAATCCGCAGCTGATCACTGACTGGCAGACCGCAGCGGCGCTGCAGCCGGGCGTGACGCCCAACCAGTTCGACATCGGCTTGCGGTCCGGCACCAACGAGACCGCCTATATGCAGGCCCTGAGCAGCAAGCTTGGCCAGGCGTACCCGGTGTTGCCGAACCAGCGGAACTCCCAGATCGTGGACATGATGATCGCGCTGATCGGCACGCTCACGGTGCTGCTCGCGGTCGTCGCCGGGCTCGGCGTGCTGAACACGGTGGTCCTGTACACCCGCGAGAAGGTGCATGACCTCGGCGTGTTCAAGGCGGTCGGCATGACGCCGCGGCAGACGATCGCCATGGTTGTCTGCTGGGTGGCCGGCACCGGGCTCGTCGCAGGCCTCATCGCCGTGCCCGTCGGCGCCGAGCTGCAGCGCATCGTTCTCCCGGCGATGGCGAACGCGGCCGACGTCGGCGTGCCGCCGGCCTTCCTCCATGTCTACGGAAACTGGGAGCTGGCCGGCTTGGCGCTGGCCGGCCTGGCGATCGCGGTGGCCGGGGCGATGCTCCCGGCGAGCTGGGCCGCGGCGACACGGACGGCCACGGCGCTGCGCACCGAATGACATGGCGGGGCGTGCGGCCGCACCCGCCCGGCGCGGCCGCACGTTATTTCACGCGTAGAGCCCCCGTCTCCTCGCCTGGCCCTACCGCCGCACGTCCCCTCTCCCGCAGACTCCCCGCCCACCCGCCGGCGGCCACGCGTTCCTTAACGCGCAGAGCCCGTCCCGGCCTCGCGGCCGTGCGTTCCTTAACGCGCAGAGCCCTCGTCCCCTTGCCTCGCGACCACAGACGGCATAATCCCGGCAAATCGCCCATCACGCGTCGGCGATCAGCCTTCGCGCAATCATGGGTGTGCGGTTAGTGGTGTCATGACACCACTA
>JASHTT010000724.1 GCA_030040415.1 Streptosporangiaceae bacterium
ACCAGCTGGACATCAGCGAGCCGGCCACCGGCAACGCCATCCACGGCCTGACCCGCTGGGCAAGCTGGCACGCCGTCGAATCGGCCGATGACCGAGTCGAGCTCCGGCTGTCGCTGCTCGGCCGCTCCGGCTATCCGTTCTGCCTCGACCTGCGCGCCAGCTACGTACTCAGCCCGCAGGACGGCCTGCGGGTGACGGTGACCGCGCGCAACGCAGGCAGCCGACCCGCTCCTTACGGCACCGGCTCGCACCCCTACCTGCGGGCCGGGTCCGGCCACGTGGACGACTGGGAACTGCAGCTGCCGGCCGCTCGCTGGCTGCCAGCCGACGAGCGCGGCATACCGTCCGGCCCGCCGCAGGACGTGACCGGCTCACCATTCGACTTCCGTGCGCGCCACCCGGTCGGCGCCACCTCGCTCGACCACGCGCTGACTGGGCTTAGCACGGACGCGGACCGCCGCTCGTGGGCCACGCTGACCGGACCCGACATCGAGGTCTCGCTGTGGGCTGGCGCTGGCTACCGCTGGCTGCAGGTGTTCACCGGGGACACGCTTGGCCCGGACGCGCGCCGGCGGGCGCTTGCGGTTGAGCCGATGACCTGCCCGCCCAACGCCTTCGCGTCCGGCACCGACCTGCTAACGCTCGCGCCGGGCGAGGTTGTCTCGCACAGCTGGGGCTTGCAGGCAAGGCTGCCTTCCTAGGGAACGGGCAGTCCGGTGCCGGCTGCACCACCGGCCAGCAGCGCGTCGACCCTGGCCAGATCCTCGGGGGTGTCGATGTCGTCCGGCCTGCCGGTGTCGCCGCACTCGACTATGGTCACCAGGTCGCGGCGGGAGCGCAGGAACGGCCGGGCACCCACGTCACCAACAGCGAGCCCGACCACCTCCGACCAGTGCTCTTTGGCGATGAGGACTGGGTTGCGGAGCTCGCCGTCGTAGGCGGCGACGGCCACGCTGGCGCCCGCACGGTACGCGCCGATCAGCCGGCGCACCGCTGCCGCGCCCACGAGTGGCTGGTCGGCCAGCGCTATCACCGCGGCTGCGCATCCTGACGGGACCGCCGCCAGGCCGACCGCGAGGGACGAACCCATGCCGGTGCGCCAGTTCGGGTTATGCACGGCGATGACCCCTGGCAGGTCGACGTTGGCGGCGCCGGTCACGACGACCACCGGTGTGGTGCCGCCATCACGCAGCAGCGCGACGCCCCTGCTGGCTAGCGTCGCGCCGCCCACCTCGATCAGTGCCTTGGGCCTGCCGAGCCTGCTGCCCTCGCCGGCGGCAAGGAGCACCCCGGCGACCGTCTCGGGCACCTACCCGGCCCGCTCGGCGGGTGCGACCACCACGCGCTGCACGCCGCCGTCAGCGGGCAGGGCATCGGCGGGGAACTGGCCGTGGTGGATGCGCCCCGATGTCACGGTCAGCGGCTGGCCGGAGCCTCCCCATCGCAGCTGGATCAACTCCGCCGCGATCGCTACTGCCGTCTCCTCCGGCGTCCGGGCGCCGAGATCCAGCCCGATAGGCGAGCGAAGCCTGGCCAGCTCGGCCTCGGTCAGGCCCACCTCGCGCAGCCTGGCGAGCCTGTCATCATGCGTACGCCTGCTGCCCATCGCCCCGATGTAAGCCGCCGGCTGGCGCAGCGCAACCTCGAGCAGTGGCACGTCGAACTTGGGGTCGTGCGTCAGCACGCAGATCACCGTGCGCATATCGGTGCTCACGCCGGCGAGGTAGCGGTGTGGCCAGTCGGTGACCACCTCGTCCGCGTCGGGAAATCGCGAGGAAGTGGCGAACACCGGCCGGGCATCGCAGACCGTCACCCGGTAACCCAGGAACTTGCCGACCTTTGCCACGGCTGCGGCGAAGTCGATGGCTCCGAAGACCAGCATCCGCGGCGCCGGGGCGAACGACTGGACGAACACGGAAAGGTCGTCCAGGCGGCGCTCACCCTGCGGACCGTACCGGCGTACACCGGTGACACCCTGCGCGAGCATGCCGCGGGCGTCATCGTCCACGGCCTCGTCCAGCCGGTCGCCGGCACCGAGCGTGCCGCTGGCATGCTCGCCTTGCCAGATGATCCGCCGGGCGCCGACGTCGCCGGGACCCTCGATCACGGTGGCAAGCGCTACGGGCGTGCCTGACCGGACCGCCCCGGCGATCTCGGCTAGCTGGCTGAAGCGCTCCTTGCTGGCCGGCTCGACGAAAATGTCGATGATTCCGCCGCACGTCAGTCCCACTGCAAAAGCGTCGTCGTCGCTGATCCCGTAGCGCTGCAGCACCGGCCTGCCGGCCGTGGCGACCTCGGTGGCAAGCTCGTAGACCGCGCCTTCGACGCACCCGCCTGACACACTGCCCACGACCTCGCCCCCGGCGGACACCGCCATCGCCGCGCCCGGCTCCCGCGGCGCGCTGCTGAACGTGCGCACGACGGTTGCCAGCCCGAAGGTCTCGTTCTCGTCCCACCACTTCGTGATGGAGTCGAGGATGTCGCGCACTGGTCACCTCGGTGACGTCTCGTGATAATCCGCCGGATGCAAGGGCGGAGGCCGTCTCCGTCTAGCCTACGTGCGGTGGCCAGATCGGGCGATCATCCTCGGCCAGGGACGAAGGACCCTGGCCGGCCAGCGTCAGCGGCGCGAGACTATCGTGGGTAAAGTTAGGCTTACCTAATTTAGGTAAGCCTAACTTCAGGATATCCTCAGTGCCCGGCCGGAAGATGCAGAGAGCGAGCGGATGAGCAGCGACGCGGACGAACGCCGAGCCGGCTGGCCCGGCCCTGGCATGCGGGTCCTGGCCCTCGTCTCGGTCGGCCTGGCCGCGACCATGCTGGTTGCCGCGTGCGGGTCGGGCTCGGGCAGGCCGTCAGCCGCCGCCGTGTCAGCTAGCTGCACGCAGGTCAGCGCCATGCTGTCGGATGGGCCGGACCCGGGCTCCGACCCCGTTGGGTATGCAGAGGCTCAGATCAAGCCGCTGCGCGCGCTGCCCATCCCCGACGCCGGACTGCGCGGCACGGTCGACCGCCTGGCCGACGCCTACGCCGCGGTCTTCGCCAGCAACGACGCGAGCGCCACCGCGAAGAGCCGCCTGGCGACCGCCATCGCGGCGCTGAACAGGACGTGCCCGAACTCGGGGGCTGGACTATGAGACGCGCGGCGGTTGCCGTCGCCGCGGGGCTGGCCGTACTCGCCGCCTGCGCGTCGCTGTCGGCGTGCGGCAACTCTTCGGCTTCCGCCGCGAACACGCTCATCCTCTACAACGGCCAGCACCTGCAGACCGCCGACAACCTGATCTCCGCGTTCGAGAAGAAGACCGGCATCAAGGTGATCCCGGTCACCAACGACGAGGACGTCCTCGCCGACCAGATCGAGGAAGAGGGCGGCCGGTCGCCCGCCGACGTGTTCTTCACCGAGAACTCGCCGCCGCTGGAGGCGCTGCAGGCCAAGGGGCTGCTGTCGCCGGTCGATGCGGCCACGCTGGCAAAGACGCCGAGCCGGTACAACTCCCCGCAGGGGGACTGGGTCGGCGTGTCGGCGCGGGTCAGCGTGATCATCTACAACCCGAGCCTGATCTCCGCGAGCCAGCTGCCGACGCGCGTCAGCCAGCTCGCCGACGCGCGGTACGCGGGCAAGCTCGCGCTGGCCCCCGGGGAGACCGACTTCCAGCCCATCGTCACGGCCTACCTCCACGCATACGGCAAGGCGGCGACGCTGAGCTGGCTGAAGCGCATCTATGCCAATGCATCTGGGCACGTCTATGAGGCCAACGAGGACATCGCCGACGAGGTCAACCGCGGCGAAGTCGCGTTCGGCGTGATCAACCAGTACTACTGGTACCGGCTGCGGGCCGAGGACGGCGCCGCCAACATGCACTCGAAGATCACCTACTTCGCGCCGGGCGACCCCGGCTACGTCATCGACGTGTCCGGAGCGGCGATCCTGAAGTCCAGCAAGCACCAGGCGGCCGCGCAGAAGTTCCTCGCGTTCCTGGTCAGCAGGCAGGCTCAGGAGATCATCGCGACGCCGGGCTTCGGCACCAACCAGTCGCTCAGCTTCGAGTACCC
>JASHTT010000725.1 GCA_030040415.1 Streptosporangiaceae bacterium
GTGTCGGTGCATGCCACCGAGTCGAGGACGGGGCCGGGGTTGCTGGGCGCTCCGTCCGGAACGGGCACCTCGGTTGCTGTCCAGCCTGTTCCTGCCCCGGTCACGACAAGCGCCTGGTCATCACCGGACTGGTCGTTGTATTCGCCGATGATCGCGCATGAGCCGGCAGAGGTGCACGCCACCGGGCCGACGTTCACCCCGCCGCCGCTCACCATATTGGCCGGGACTGGCGCCGCGATCGAGGTCCAGTTCGCTCCCGACTTGGTGGTGATGAGCATGCGGGCGAAGTCGGTCCCGCTCACGTAGGTCCCGACGGCAGCGCAGGAAGTGGCCGAGGGACAGGCGACGTACTGCAAGTTGCCGGTGGAGACCCCTGCGGGAAGCGGCGCCTTACTGGCCGTCCACTGCTCCCCCAGCCCGGTGAGCAGGATGCTCTGGGTGTTCTCCACGCCGGCGCTGTACGTACCGACGACCGTGCAGGCCGACGCCGAACCGCACGCTGCAGCACTCAGAATGAGAGTGCCGCTCAGAGCGCCGGTAGGAAGCGGTGCCTCCTCCGCCGTCCAGGCGCCGCCGCCTGTCTCTGTTTCCAGCAGCCCTTGCACGGTATCGCTGGTGTCGTAGTAGTAGCCGAAGACAACGCACGTCGACGACACACAGGCCGCGCCCTGCAGGACGATGCCCGAAGGAGACCCTGCGTCGGCTGGAAGCGGAGCCTGGGAAGCAGTCCACGAACCCTCCGACCCCAGCTCCAGCAGCCCTGCTGGGTCGCCGGCGAAGACGTCCTTCCCGATTGCCACGCAGACTGCACCGCAGGCCACACCAGTCAGTTGGGGACTGGTGGCCCCATCCGGGATAGTTGGCTCGTACGGGGCCCAGGAGGTACCTGATCCCGTCTCCAGGAGCAAGCCTGAGCCGGAAGTGGCGGCATAGCTCCCGATGGCGGCACACTCCGAGCCGCAGGCCACAGCCGACAGAGTGCCTCCGGTGGCGCCACTGTCATAGGCGTTGCTCGGCAGATCCGCCTCGGTCGCATTCCAGGAACTACCTGATCCGCTGACCAGCAGCCCCTGCGGGAATCCCGAAGCCAGGTCGTAGCTGCCAACCGCCGTGCACGTACTTGAGACGCACGCGACCTGCGGCAGCTCAGGGTAGGCGTAGATGCCACCAGCGTTAGCCGGCAGCGGGGCCGTCGTCGCAACCCACTGCGCTTGTGTCTCCCCCGCCGAGCGGACACAACGCTCGCCGCGACACGTGGCACCGGCCAGGGCACGGCCGGAAGCAGTCGCACTGGGCGCAGCAAGCAACAGGGGAACGAGCCAACTGACCAATGCCGAAGCCACCAGCAAAGCGGAACCCATCCGGGCACGTCGGCCCATCGCCCCTCCTATGTAGCCACCAAAGAATGAACCGGCCCGCCGAGCGCGCCGGCCACTATCAGCCCTCCCCGGCCAAATGGCACCTGCCCCAAGCCTCCCATCTCCGCCCGCTAGCGAGCGCACCAACGGAGGCAATACGTGCTCATCGGCGTCTCGTCGGGTCCGAGGCAGGCGCCGAAACCCTCTCGCGCGGGTCCCGAGCTTGTGATATCCCTGCCAGCGGCAGACCGCCATCCCGCTTCGTTCCTTTCACGGCCAGGTAATGACTACCGAGCACTCCTACATCCGCAAGGCCGACTGGGCTGAACGGCATCTGTGGAAGCTCACCGCGGAGACAGTCTCGTTCTTATTCGTCGTCTGAGGGGCATCGCGACTCGTCCTGAGACGTCTGCCCTGTCGGGGTCCCTGAACGGCGCCAGTATCCATACCTCGCGCTCAGCTCTCAACCGGACATCTGACCGCCGGCCGCATAAAACCTAAGCATCTCCACGGCATCGGCAGCGTCTGATTCGCACTGGGTTTGGTTCCGCTTCCTTTAGGAGGATGGAGTCATGCCCCGTCAGTTCCCGCCGGAGTTCCGGCAGCGTGCCCTCAGGATGCTTGAGGAGTCGCTTGCTGATCATGAGACCGAGTACGCGGCTATCCGGCATGTTGCCGACAGGCTGGGGATCGGGCCGGAGTCGCTGCGCAGGTGGCGCCGCCAGTCACAGGTCGACTCTGGTTCACGGCCGGGGGTGAGTTCGGCTGAGGCTGCCGAGATCAGGCGGCTGAAGAAGGAGAACGCCGAGCTGCGGCGGGCGAATGAGATCCTGAAGACGGCGTCGGCGTTTTTCGCCGCGGAACTCGACCGCCCCACGACGAGATGATCCGGTTCATCGGGCAGTTCGCGGATCGTTTCGGGGTCGAGGCCATCTGCCGCACCTTGGGTGCGACGGAGTGTGGGTTCATCACCGCCCGCGGCTACCGGGCGGCCCGGGCCCGGCCGCCGTCGGCCAGGGCGGTGTCGGACGCGCTGCTGGGGGCGGAGATCGCGCGGCTGCATGCGGAGAACTACGGGGTTTACGGGGTCCGCAAGATGCACGCGCTGATGCTCCGGCAGGGCTGGGTGATCGGCCGGGACCAGACCGGGCGGCTCATGCGCGACCGCGGCCTGCGGGGGTGTCAGGCGTTCCAGGCGGGTGTTCACCACCCGGCCCGACCCTGCTGCCAGCAGGCCAGCTGACCTGGTGAAACGGCAGTTCACCGCCGATGCGCCTGGGTTCAGCGACGAAGCGGCAATGCGTCCGGTGCCGGGAACGGGCTGCCTGCGCTGGTCACGGGGCACTCGCAGGCGGTCTGTTGGGCAGTGCCTCGCCGTGTAGGATAACGTCGCGCGCCGCTCGGGAGATGTGGGACAGCTTGGCCGCAAAACCGGACGACGCGAGTAGCACAGACTGGCTTTGACCTTGAGTTCTCGCTAGGTCGAAGATCCAGGGCGATTGGCTCAGCGGGAGAGCGCCTCGTTCACACCGAGGAGGTCACTGGTTCGATCCCAGTATCGCCCACCAGGTCAGAAGGGTAAATCGAACGCTGCCGGAACGCCCGGGGATGGCGCGCCGAGTGGCGTGAGGGCGACTATCGCGAGCCGGTCAGCGGCTCACATTGGCTTGCGATGCGAGCCGGGACGCGCCCGACAGCCTGCTTTGGGCCGGAGTTCTCGCTGTCGCCGCTGGCTGGAGGATCTCCGGCCGCGAGGACATCACCGAGCACAAACTGCGCACCGCGCGGCAACGGTCACTGGGCCTTCGGCTCCGAGGTGTTCACCAACTACGCTCACGCCGCCGTAGCGCTAGACCGCGTTACCTTGCGGGACCCCCGCAACGAGCGCGCCCATTTGGCCTAGGTAGCAGCAATGGCCGCTGGGCCATCTGTCACTGCTGGCGCGGGGCGACCATTAGGTCTATCTTGCTCGGTAAGGGTACTAGCTCCCTTATGCCCGACATGTACGTCCCAGCCCCCGCCCGGGAAGCACATCGAGACACTCGAAAGGCTAGGTACCAGATGAAGCTAAGGTTAAGGCTGGCTGCGGCCACATCGGCCATGGTGCTCGCCGCAGGTTTCGCGCTGGTGTTCACAGCGGGGCCGGCGTCGGCCACCGATGGTCTGTACTGGGTTAGTGCGGCAGGCCATGGCGATCTCTGGTGGAATTCAGCGGCGAATGCATCGGAAGAACCCGACGGGGCCTTCCAGAGTTCCCATAGCGATAAGACTCCGCTAGCCCCGATCGAGATCAGCTCCACGGCTACTACATGCGATAGCCTCGACGCCGCCCTTGACGGGGGGGTCTGCCAGTGGCAGCTGCCCGACGGCGAATGCATGGCATGGGATCAAGACGCCGGTAGCAGCAGCAACCTGGTATACGAGCTCCCGTGCGAGGGGCTCCAATCCGAGCAATGGCAAGTCACTGAAGTTGGCGACAGCGACGAGTATGCCCTGCTGAACGATTACGCCACGATTGTCGATCCCCAATGTGGGTCCGACTCGGAAGGGGACGTTATCGATGCCCCGAAGTCTGGGGCAGACGTATCCCTGTCGTGCAGCCTAGGTACGGATGAGTCGTTTACCTACACCATCGACTCCTAGCTCCGCTCAACCTGTTCACCGCAGAGGTCTGCGGAGACTGCAGTGGCCTGGTTCAGTTCGTAGCCGCTGCTAAGCCAGAGAGCGCCCGGTCACCAATCGGCCGGGCGCTTTCTGTATCTCTGGGGGAGAGTTCTCCGCGATGCCCGGCTAGGTCTCTAGCGGAGGATTTCCACGAGCAGAACCCAGACGTTCACCAGGCCGAAGATCAGTGCAGCCAGCACGCTCGGCACCAGCCAGTACAAGCCGCCGCCCGCCTGGCTCAGCAAGGTCGCGCCGGCTGCCACCATGCAGCCGCAGCTGGTGATGGCCGGGGCGATCCGGCCGACCACCCGATACCACAACGTCTCCTGCTCGCCGCGTTCGGCGTTGTGGTCGAGGTAGGCATGTACGCCGCCGATCGCGAGGCCGGTGGCGAGCATTTCGGCTCCTAGCGCCACCCGTGCCTGCCCTGGAACGACAAGCAGGATCCCGGCGACCAGCGGCGTGGCGAACATGATCAGAGTCTGCGCGGCGCGGCTTGGCAGACTCGGTATGTCGAGGATCTGCCTCAGGTTGATCGACACCGCGACCAGCAACAAGCCCGCCAAAGCCGCCGCCGCTGTCGCGACCGCGTCACCGAAGCCGGCCCAAGCGGCTCCCGAGTATGCCGTTGTCATTGCTCGGCACGCCTCGGCGCGGCCCCGCCATCACGTGCTTTCTCGAGGGTGTCCGGGCAGGCGCGCCGTGGCAGGCTCGCCCAGGCGGCGAACACAGCTAGCCCGCAGCGCAGCTTGTTAGGGGCCTGAGTGCCCCGTCCGGGCCCGTTCCCCGCCCTTATGATGCCAACCACGGCACAAGGGTGCCTTAACTTAGCCCCCGCCGCCGGCTTGTTCCGTGAGCGCGATGGCAGCTGTCAGGTTCGCTCCACGTAGGGCACGGGCATGCCATGATCGCATAGCGGGCCCACCCGCAGGCCACGCCGCTCGCACTCGTCGAGCAGCAAAGGCAGGCCCGCCAGGGCGGGGGCAGCGATGGCGGGCGTGACGCTGTCGGAGTCGTGCAGCAACACCGTGACTCCGCCATCCAGGCCACGAAGCAGGTGCCGCAGAACCGAGCCTCCCGTTGAGCCTGGCGTCCATTCCCTGCCCCAGGCGCCCCACAGGACAGGCGTGAGCCCTAGCTGCCGCGCCGTGAGCAGCGACGGACCGCTGAGCACGCCGTACGGCGGACGGAAGAACCGTGGCCAGGCGCCAGCGGTGTCCGCAACCAGTTCGGCGGCTCTGGTCAGGTCCGACCAGGTCGCGACCGGCCCGCGGAGCGGAAGGTAGCGGTGCTCGAAGCCGTGCACCGCCAGTTCGTGCCCGGCGGCCACGACCTCCGCGGCCAGTGCGGGCGCCCGCGCGATCATGCGGCCGAGCATGAAGAACGTGGCGCGGATGCCGCTAGAGGCCAGTTGGTCCAGGAATCCTGGCGTGGTCGCGGGGTCAGGCCCGTCGTCGAAGGTGAGGGCCACGTGGCCGGGATCACCCTGGCCCGCAAGCCGTGGGAATGCGGCAGCGCGGACCGGGCCGAAGCCGGTGAGGCCGGGGCCTGCCTGCACTATCGCGAGCCCTGCCGCAGCGGTTCCAGCCAGCCGTGCGGCGACGCCTAGCGTCCGGCCAGCGCTGCTGACGCTGCACCGCCTCCTTCGGTCTGTGGGTAAGCCCGGGCCGGGCAGTGGTTAGAAGGGCCACCAGCCCCTGTTGTGCATGCCCGAACGCCTGGTCAGGTATTCGTGCACGCTCAGGGCCTGGAGTCCGCGGATCATGCCGATGCCTATTCCGACGATCACGGCGATCGCGAGGAACAAGACCCAGCGCCAATGCGAATAATTCAGGATGTCCATCGACCAGCCCAAGGCGACCAGGTCGAAGAGGATGATCAGTCCCTTCAGCCAGCCCGGCGCCACGACAGCGGCCAGGAAGCCAACCAGCAGGCCTATCGCAAACCAGTGCGTGGCGGACCCGGCAGCCGAGGCGGCGCCGTTTGGATGCTGCTGCTGAAGAGCGATCAGAGTACCGATCATGGTTATAAAGTCCCATAACG
>JASHTT010000726.1 GCA_030040415.1 Streptosporangiaceae bacterium
TGCCCGCGTTCTGGCGCGACATCGGCCCGTACCTGCCCCCGCGCAACGCATACATCCTGCTGCACCAGACCATCTACTTCCACGGCCACGGCACGAGCCTGGCGCTCACCGTCCTGCTGATCTATCTCCTCGTCACTGCAGCGGCTGGCTTCCTGCTGTGGTTCCGTACCCCCCAGGGCCCGGTCACTCCCGACACCGAGGCAGAGGCCGCCGCCATGACCATCCCTATCGGAGCCGCACCATAGTCCCTGATCCACTCGCAGGCGCCCGCCCGTGCGTCCCTAATTTCTTCACCCGGCCTTCTCTCCGACGGGCAGCGCTCAGCTGAGTCTCAACCTCAAGGCCGCAGAGGCGTCGATAGCCGTTGACGTTGGGGGGACCCTACCGAACGAGGCACAGTGCACTTCTCGCAATCGGCTGGCCAGGTCACCAGGTACTGGCGCGCACAGATCGACCTCATCGGATGGACGTGCCTGGTGGTCGGCGAGGAGCGGTCAAGCGCGCAGACTAGGCGGTTCGGCGCCCGTATCAAGGTCTCCGCATAATAGCCGGCCCTGACTACTGCCGAGCCGGACGGCTGCCAGACCGTATGTTATGCATCATCCGCGCTGGGCGCGAACGTCCTGTTCTGCCGCCAGCGGTGCGCGGCATCGGACAGGCGACTCTGCCGAAAGCAGCGCGCTCTCACTGCGCATGAGAGTGCCGGATAATGCATGGCTTGCATGACTCCGGCCAAGTGCACTTCGATCCAACGCTTGGCTGGGAAGTTATCAGCGCTGCCTGATCGCCGATTCGGGCTCGCCGAAGTGGCGTTGTTCGCGGCAGTGGCGGCACGCAGATTGTCCCTGTTATGGGCGGTCTTCGCCGTGCGCAGAGGCCTGTCGACGGCCTTTGATCACAGACGACCGGCCCGGGACGTCGACGACGAGTGTGTCGGCCGCGGCCTCTTTGCCGACGCCGAGACAGTCCTCGGCGGAGACAGGGTGATGGAGAGCCGATTGCTTCGGGGAGTGCGCCCATTACGACCGCAGGCTCACCGAGGTGGGCGTTAGTTAGCGAGATGCGCGGCAACTCAGTTTTCGTGGTGCTGCCTGGCGTGCGCGAGCAGATCAGCGATGTGCTGCACCGCGGTCGGCTGCGGGTGGTCGAAGGATCCGGCGGTGCCGTATGCATATGGAGTGGCGCCAGCCTGGAAGCGCCAGCCTTCGCTGAGCAGGCCGGCGTCGTAAGGGTCATATCCGATGGCGTCGACGAAGGCGCTCGCGGTGTTTTTGGCTAGCTGGTCGTCGCCCGCGATGGCCAGGCTGCTACGGTCGGCGGCGCCGTGCGGCCGGGCCAGGGCCGCGAGGTGGTCGAAGAATACGGTGTTGAAGGCCTTGACCAAGTGCGAGCCGGCCAGGTGAGCCTGCAGCAGCTGTGATGATGTGCCGGTCTCGTAGTCGAGCTCCGCGATGTGGCCGTCCCTGTCGGGCATGTAGTTGGTGGCGTCGAGGACGACTTTGCCGACGAGTTGCTCAGCCGGAATCTCGCGATAGGCCGAGAAGGGAACAGCCACTATAACCAGGTCTGCAGCTCTGGCCGCTTCGGTCCGCGTGGCGGCGCGGGCACTTGGGCCGAGCCGACCGACCAGGTCGCTGAGGGCGGCGGGCCCGCGGTCGGTGCTCAGCACGACGTGGTAGCCGGCACCGACCGCTAGCCCGGCCAGGGTCACTCCGATACGGCCGGCGCCGATGAGCCCGATGACCGCCGTCCTGGACGTTACCTTGCGCAAGTCGTAAGCCGCGCGCACGACGTCGGCAGGAGAAGTGACAGGCCGGCCAAGCAGATCCGCCAGGTCCGTGCTGCTGGTCTCCAAGTCGCCCCGGGCAACTGCGACGTCTAGGGCCGCCACGAAGCGGGCGGTGGTCTCGTCCATGCCGGATCGTCGGAGTTCGGCGGCGTATGCGTCTGCGGACAGATCGCGGTAGGTCACCTTCGTGCCCGTGACGTCGGTGATCAGCCGGGCGAGTCCAGCGACGTCGTAGGCTGGGCCGCCGAGTTCGCAGGTCCGGCTCTCGGCCTCGCCGCCGAGAAGGGCCGCGGCTGCCGCCGTGGCGTAGTCCTGGCGGGTGGCAGTCGACATCCTGCCGTCGCCGGCTGCGCCGATAATCTCGCCATCGGCTAGGTACTCGCCGAGATGGTCGGCGTAGCCCTCGGTGTAGTAACCGTTGCGCAGAACGGCATGGGGCACGGCCGCCTCGCGCAGAACACGCTCGGTTTCGCGGTGCTCGCCGGCCAGCGGGCTGGTCGAGCGATCGGCATTAAGCATGCTGGTGTAAACGATGCGCGAGATCCCGGCGGCCTTCGCAGCCTCGATCACGTTCGTGTGCTGAGGGACGAGGTGGCCGACTTCGCTGCTGGAGACAAGCAGCAGGCGGTTGACGCCGAAAAGAGCGGCAGCAAGAGTCCCAGGGCGGGAATAGTCCGCCTGGCGCACCTGTACACCGGAAACGGCGAGGCTGAGGGCCTTAGCCGGCGCGCGGGCCAGGGCGACGATGTCCGACGGGGACACCCCGCGGGCCATGAGCTGTTGGACTGCGAGTCGGCCAAGGCGGCCTGAGGCACCGGTGACGGCGTAGACGGGCGTGGTCATGAGTCCTCCTGAAGCGATCTGGCAGCCGGCACTGACTGCTGGGCCACCGCTAGCCAGTGGCTCCGTGTTCGGCGCGGCCGGCTGGGGTCCGTCCGGACGGGCAGGCTGCTCGAGGCGGACTGCTGGCTGCCGGCGCTTGAGCTGGCGCTGCCGTCGGCGCGCCGTCGGCCCGTCCTGGTTGGCGGGTGGTCGGTTTCCGGCGCCGCGACACGTGGCTCGCCCGGCTCAGGCCGGCCGGTGCGGACTACGGCGAGTGCAGCCGCCGGGAAGACGAGCACTGACAGCAGGCCTGCGGCAACGAGCGCTGATGCGGTGACAGTTCGTATAGCGTGGATCGCCACCCCGACTGATGCTGCCGTGACGATGACCGGAAGCGAGGTGGCCTGCAGCAGCCCGGCGGCGACTGCGCTGCGCCTGCCGACAGTCCGCACGTAAAGGGCTGCCGGTGCGCCCCGGATCGTCAACAGTGCGAGCAGGAACAGCGGGATCCTAGCTAGCGCAGACGGGCTGTGCATCAGGGCCGTGAGGTCGAACTCGACGCCGCTGGAGACGAAGAACACCGGGACGAGAAAGCCGTAGCCCAGCGCGCTGAGCTTCGTCCGGAAGAGCGGGTGACTGGCCGCGTCGCGGTCGACGATGTTGAGGATGACTCCGGCGAGGAAGGCGCCGAGGATGATCTGCAATCCGATCTTCGCCGCGAGGGCCACAAATCCGACTAGGAGCACGACGGCGAACCGAACCCGGATCTCGGCCGTCGTGTCCTGGAGCCGAGTGACCAAGGCGTCAAGTCGCAGGCTGCGGTCCGCGCGGCTGAGGGTCAGCCCGACCGCGGCAGCGGCGGCACCGAAGATCCCGAACGTGATGGCATTGCCGGCGGTCCCTGCCCGGGTCGCCGAGAAGAACAGCGACAGCAGCGTAATTGCCCCGAACTCGCCGAGTGTCGCGCCCGTGATCGTCAGCTGGCCAAAGAGCGTCCTGGACTGGAGAGCGTCGGCGAGAACTGGCGCAACGAGTCCCAGGGAGCTGGACGATAGCGTGATCGCGAGGAACAGCGGGCTGCGGACCCACCCGGCGGCGTGGAAGGCGAACCCGGCGGCTGACCCGAGCAGCAGCGAGGCGGCGTAGCCGGCGAGCGGGGCGCGGAATCGACTGGGGGTAATCACCTTGAGGTCGACCTCGAGCCCCGCCAGGAAGAGCAAGAACGCGAGGCCGAGCAGCGCCACCAGGCCGACAGGCTGGTCAATCTTCACCCAGCCGAGAACAGACGGGCCGAGGACTATCCCGGCCACGATCTCGATGACGACCTCTGGCACTCTCGCCGCCCGAAGGCTGGCCGCAAGCACGGGCGCCGCGAGCGCAACCATGCTGATGACCAGCAGTGCGCTGACGCCCGCTGTGCTCACGGGACGCATGCCTCCTTCGGTCCTGCCGCGTGTGCCGCAACTTCTTGAAGCGGGTAGCGCCCACTGCCGAGCCCCGCGCGATCAGGCCGTCCTACTTTCTGGCCACAGCGCCGCCTAGCCGGCGTGTGTAGGTCGCGGCTCGGTCGGCCTGAACGGAAGTTCAGGCCATGCCGAGCTGGCGGGCCTGCAGGGCAGAGTCCCAGAAGGCGGAGATGACGATGAGCTGGTCG
>JASHTT010000727.1 GCA_030040415.1 Streptosporangiaceae bacterium
GGTATCAACGACGCGAACCCGATCCTGGTCGCAGCCTTCAAGACCGCGCTGCTGCACCAGGGGCTGATCGTGCTGGCGATCATCGTCGTGCTCGCGCTCGCCTGGGCCAGCATCCGTGAGTGGGTGCCGTCGGTCAAGGCGGCCACCGCACGGACCGCCGGCCTGGCTGTGCCCGAGCCCGCCGGGCGCCGGCTGCTGCGGATCGCCTTCGGCGTCATCTGGGTCATCGACGGCCTGCTGCAAGCGCAGCCCAAGATGGCCGAGGGCATGCCGTCGCAAGTCATTCAGCCGGCCGCCGTGGGCTCACCTACGTGGGTCCTGCACCTGCTGAACTGGGCAGGCACCGCCTGGTCGTATCACCCGATCCAGGCTGGCGCGGCCGCGGTCTGGATCCAGGTCGGCATCGGCGCCTGGCTGCTCGCGGCCCCTCGGGGCCTGCTGTCGAGGGCAGCAGGACTGGTCAGCGTCGGCTGGGGGCTGGTTGTCTGGGTGTTCGGCGAGGCGTTCGGCGGGATCTTCGCACCCGGCCTGACCATATTGTTCGGCGCGCCGGGCGCCGTCCTCTTCTATTGCGCCGCAGGCGTCCTGATCGCGCTGCCGGATCGGTACTGGCGGACGGCCGAACTCGGCCGTCGCACCCTCGCTGTCCTCGGCTTGTTCTTCGTCGGCATGGCGGTTCTGCAGGCCTGGCCAGGCCGCGGCTTCTGGCAGGGCACGCTGCACGGCAGTCCCGCCTCGCTCACCAGCATGATCCAGTCCATGGCGGCCACGCCGCAACCGCACTTCCTGGCCTCCTGGATCAGCGCCTTCGGGTCGTTCACGGCGGCGAACGGCCTGGCGGTCAATCTCGTCGCGGTCATCCTGCTGGCCGTGATCGGGGCCGGCCTGCTCAGCGGCCAGCCACGGCTCATCAGGCCGACCCTCATCATCCTGACCGTCTTCTGCCTGGCCGACTGGGTGCTGATCGAGGACCTTGGCTTCCTCGGCGGGGTGGGCACGGACCCGAACAGCATGATCCCCATCCTGGTGCTCGCGGTCGGCGGATACCTCGCCATGACCAGGCTGCCGGCGACGGCGGACGTCCCCGTGGAGATCACGCCGGGCGCGGCTGCCGACCAGCCGGCGCCGGCTTCCGGTCGCCGAATTTGGCGGGAACGGGCCGCTCCGGCGCGACTCGCCCGAGACTTCGGCGGCGCCAGCATCACCTCCGTGATCGCGCTGTGGGCGGTCGCCGTCGTAGTCGTCGGTGCCGCGCCGATGGCCATGGCGCAGGCCAGTCCAAACGCCACGCCGCTTATCGCCGAGGCCATCGACGGCAGCAGCGCGCCGCTGAACTACCCGGCCCCGGCCTTCTCGCTCACCGACCAGTACGGCAAGCAGATCAGCCTGGCCAGCCTGCGCGGCAAGGTGATACTGCTTACCTTCCTCGACCCGGTGTGCACGTCGGACTGCCCGCTGATCGCGCAGGAGTTCCGCGAGGCCTACCACGTGCTCGGGGCCCGGGCCCGCGACGTCGAGGAGGTCGCGATCGTCGCCAACCCGATCTACCACACGGTCGCCTACACCAGAGCCTTCGACCAGCAGGAAAGGCTGACGATGCCGAACTGGCTGTACCTGACCGGCTCCCTGGCCCAGTTGCAGCAGGTCTGGAAGAACTACGCCATCGCCGCCCAGATCCTGCCGGCCGGCGGCATGATCGCGCATAGCGACGTGGCGTACGTCATCGACGCGACCGGCCGGACGAGAAACGAACTCGACTTCGACCCGGGCCCGGGCACGCAGACCAGCATCTCGTCGTTCGCGGTCGAGCTATCGAACGCAGCCGAGCAGGTCATCCGGTAATGAGAAACGCAAAAGGGTACCTGACTGGCGGCACGCTGGCGGTTGCCGCGGTGCTGGCGATGACTGGCTGCGGAACCTCACCCGCGAATGGCGGCGCCGGCGCGGCCGACAGCGGCCGTGTCGCCGTTCTGCCCATGCCCACTTCCGGAGCCAGCACCGACGGCACGAGCTGGGCTGCAGTGTTGATGGGTGGCTCGGCCGCGCAGCACAACAACTTCTGGGAACTGTTCGCACGGCCGGCCGGCGGTTCGACCTGGAAGCTGGTAACCCCGCTCGGTGTCGCCAGCAATGGCGGCATCGCCGCCGCTGCAACCGGCCCGCAGTCGCTCGCCGCGGCGGTGCTGCCAAGCCAGGACCTCACGTTCTCGCCGCTAGCCACCAGCACCGACGGCGGCACTCACTGGTCGCAGGCGGCGCCGGTGAGCCCCGGCATGGCGACGACCCCGGACACGCTAGCCGCTGGGCCCGCGGGCAAGCTGCTCGCGCTGACCTCGGCCGGGGTTGTGCAGACCGGTACCGGGTCCTCCTGGACGCCGCTGACCAGTGAAAAGGCGCTCGCCAGGACGGCCGCTGGCCGCGCCTGCGGGCTGGCCGCCCTCACCGCGACGGGCTGGACCGCGGCCGGCGCTCCGCTGGTCGCCGGTATCTGCGCCAAGCCGGGCAGGGTCGGCGTCTTCGAGCTAGCCGGCGGTTCGTGGCAGGCGGCCGGACCGACGATGCCGGCGTCGGTGACCCGAGGGCCCGTCGAGGTACTCGGCATGCAGACGGCCGGGACGAAGATCACCGCAATGCTGGCCGTGAGAACCGGCTCTGCCGACGGGCTCATCGCCGCCTGGACGGCCGATAACGGCCAGCACTGGGCGCTGTCACCGGTGCTGAGGACCGGCCCCGGGACCACCCGTTCCGTTTCTATCTGGCAAGACGGCTCGGCCGGCGTCGTGCTGTCTGGCGGTCGCGGCGAGACGATCGGCTGGCAGGCGACAGCCTGGCGGTCGCTGCCATCGCTGCCAGCCCACTCCGAAACGCTGGCTCTGGGATCGTCGGGCCAGGTCGACGCCCTCTCTGCGGACGCAGGCACGCTGACCGCGTGGCAACTGCCGGCCGGCGCCACGACGTGGGCGCTGACGCAGACCACGCACGTGCAGATCCCGTACGGGTCGTCGAGCTGAGTGCGCCGATGAGTTATCTCACCAGCCACTGGTCGTTCAGCGGGTTCGTGATCGTCGCGCTGGTGCTCGCAGCGTGGTACGAGGCCGGGCTCGCGAGGCTGCCGACCGCCGAGCGGGCAGCGCACCGCGGGATCCGCTCAGTTTTGTTCTATGGCGGCCTGCTCGTGCTGCTGCTCACGATCTGCTCGCCGATCGGCTACTGGGCGTACCGCTACTTCTTCATGCACATGGTCCAGCACCTGCTGCTGATGTTCGCGGTCCCGTCCCTGATCGTGGCCGCGGCGCCGTGGCGGCCCCTTGCCGCCGCCGTGCGTGGCGGGTCGGCAGCCCGGCAGGGCGCCGGCGGACCCGACGAGGTTCTCGTCGAATCTGCACCGGGCCCGGTCGCGAGGCTCTTCGGCCTCGCAGCGCGGCCCTGGGTCAGCGTGGCCATCTTCAACATCGTCATGATCGCGTGGCACCTGCCAGCGCCACTCGATGCGGCCGAGCGCAACGGCGCCGTGCACACCCTCATGTACTGCACGTTCCTGGCGGCCGGCGTGCTGTTCTGGCTGCAGTACATCGGCTCACCGCCGTTCCGGATGCGGATGCAGCCGGCCCAGCAAGCGGGTTCCCTGCTGCTGACGAACGTCGTCATGTGGATCCTGGCGATGGCCATGGGCATCCTGACCAACAACTCCTGGTACACCGCCTACGACCACGTGCCTGGGGTCACCCTCCCGGCGTTCGCTGACCAGCAGATAGGCGCCGGGATCTTGTGGATCTGCGGGGACTTCTGGGCGATTCCGGCGATGATCGTCGTGGTCCGCCGGCTCATCGCCGAAGACGGCAGCCTGGCTTCCGCGGTCGACCGGATATTCAGCCGTGGCACGGAACGCTACCAGTGGACCAACAAGTCCTGATTCGCGTCCTGCAGCCCGGGCGACAGACTGAGCCGCCGGGCCTGGGCCGCTCGCGTCCGGCTGCTTCACAGCGCGCTCAGGTCGTTCATGCATAATGTGGAGACCATGAGGGCAACCGCTTGGTCACCGGACCAAGCAACGAGGCGGGGTTCCGCGCATGATGGCTAGGCTCCTGCGACCTGCCGCCGCCGCTAGCCTGTCGGGCTTCCTCTTCCTGGCACCGGGTCTGTCCACTGCGGTGCTCGCGACAGGCCAGGCTGCCGCTGCCACTGCCCCGCAACCTTGCTCGAGCCTGCCGAAGAACGCGACACTCAGCCGCTACTCCGCCTCGGCCAGCGCCAGCCGGTCGATCAGCACGATGGCCTCCGTCACTACCGAGACGCCCGCGTCGAGCAACCCGGACAGCCGCAAGGCCAGCGATTCCGCCAGCCCAAGCCCCAGCAAATCGGCCAGCCCAAGCCCCAGCAAGTCCGCCAGCCCAAGCCCGAGCAAGTC
>JASHTT010000728.1 GCA_030040415.1 Streptosporangiaceae bacterium
GCCATGCCGCGCCCTCACGCCCGCCAGCACACGCCCGCAAGCCACAACCAGCCGTCGAAACGCCAGCCAAGCCCGCGAGAAACAGACCAGCAAGATCAACTCAGCACTAGCGCGAGACTGTCAGACCCAAATGTGAGACTGCAACGTGGTGGAGTGTGAAAACCACCATGTGGAGCTAAGGGGATTCGAACCCCTGACCTTCTGCATGCCATGCAGACGCGCTACCAGCTGCGCCATAGCCCCTCGCCTGCGGCGACGACCATCGCCGACAGAACGCAGCTAGCATACTGGCTTCCGGGCGCCTAGACGTACCGGGCGGGTAGTGCTGCTGGCCTGCCGGTGTCTGTCACCGTGCAGTTCGCACCCGATGAGCAGGTCCGGGCCGGTTGAGCGCGCAGGCCACTATCGCACGCCTGCGCCCACGATTAGCATGGTGTGACGTTCCCGGCGCGATGCTGGCACGGGAGCCGGGCGCAGGGGGGCGTCATGAGTTCCTTCGTCAATCATCTGGTATCAGCCCGCTGCAAGGCTTGCGTGCTGGGGGTTTTAGGAGCCGTCCTCGTCGGGGGCCTGCTGGCCGCTGCCCCGCAGGAGGCGGCGGGCACGACGACGGGGAGAGGCGGGACGCAGCCGCAGGTCAGCCCCGGTCCGTACCCGACGGCATACGTCGGCGATGCTCCTGGCCTGACCGGGGCAACGTTCACGCCGCTTGACAGCCAGACGAACACAGCCGGCCCGACCATCACTTTTAGCGGCGTCTCCTATCAGGGCGACGGGGATGCGGCCGCAGTCAGCCCGAACGGCGCCACCCTCTACGAGGTCGTAAGCCCGGTGACGCCGCCGTGCGCGGACGGCCTGCTGGTTCCTGTCAGCACGACAACTGGCGCCATAGGCACGCCGATCCCGGTCGGATCCATCGAGCCCTCTGGCGGCGCGCCGGATCCGGCCGGCGTTGCGATTACTCCGGACGGCCGAATGGCGTACGTGTCGAGCAGTTGCGGTAGCCATGTCACGCCGGTCAACCTGACGACCGGCAAGGCAGGCAAGCCCATACCGGCCGGCAGTGTGGAGGGAGGTCTCGCGATCACACCCGACGGCAGCACGGCTTACGTGCCAGACTGCTTGGGTAACCAGGTGACTCCCATCGACCTGGCGACCGGCAAGCCGGGAACCCCGATCAAGGCCGGCTCGTGCCCCCAGGCCGTCGCGATCACGCCGAGCGGGACGACGGCGTACGTAGCCGACGACGGCGCCAACACCGTGACCCCGATCACGCTGGCGAGCCGGACGGCTGGCAGTCCGATCAAAGTGTGCCCCGCCGGGGGAGGCCCGGACGCAATCGCGATCACTCCTGACGGCAGCACCGCCTACGTGACCTGCTTCTGGAGCGGGACTGTCACGGCGATCAACCTCGCGACCAACAAGGCGGCCAAGCCGCTGGCGCTGCCGAGCGAGGCCACCGACGGAGCCCAGCCTGAGGACGTCGCGATCAGCCCGGCAGGCTCGCCTGCATATGTGGTCGACTGGGACGGCGATGTCGCTGACCCGCTCAACACGGCGACCAGCAAGATCGGCACCCCGATCGGAGTGGGCGTCTCGGGCGGCGGCCAGCCGATGAGCGCCGCCTTCACTCCGGGCTGGACCGCGCAGGCGACCGTCCCGTCCGCGACCTCGGCGACTTCCCCGGCGATGACGGAATTTGACGGCAACCTGTACGCGGCCTTCATCAGCGGCGGTCTCGTCCGTTACGCCGTGCGTATTGGCACTCACTGGTCGGCCACCGCTTCGGTCAGCGGCTCGTGGGGACACGCAGAGTCGGACGTCAAACCGGCGCTGGTGGTCTATGCGGGCAGTCTTTACGCCTTCTGGACCGGCGTCTCCACGCACAAGATCTTCTACTCTGCATTCGACGGCACCACCTGGTCTAGCCAGGCCACGGTCAGCGGCTCATGGGGCACGGCGCTGACCGATCAGGGCCCTGCGGTCGCCACGACTGTAACGGCCAGCGTGGGAGTGGCCGCGACCCCCACCATGTACGTGGCGTGGACGGGCCGGACCAGCGGTTCGGTCTATTACTCGTCGTTCAGTGGGGCAACCTGGGCAACGCAGCAGATTGCCGTCGGCGGCCATGCGACCAGTTACTCGCCGGCCATCGCGCCGCTGCCGAGTTCGCGTGACCCGCTGGCAATCGCCTGGACCACGTCGTCGGGCGCGATCAGCTACGGCACGCTCGGCTCGTCTGGATTTAACACCGAAGGTACGCAGCCGCAGGCACGGACGAATGTCGGGCCGGCGCTGTTGTTCCTCGGCGGAGCCTCCGCGGGCACGCTGTACCTCGCGTGGAAGGGCGAGACCACTGACAAGATCTTCTACTCGGCCGTCTTCGACCTGCCGAACTCGATTGCGCCCGGCGACTGGACTGCACAGGAGACGCTGCCGGTCGCGCTGACCGGTGAGGCGCCCGCACTAGCCGCTTACGGCTGGGACGTCGTCGCGGCGTGGCACGGCCTCTCCAGCGACTCCGTCTGGTTCTCTTACGCGGAAGACCCCTATTGATTCCGCCGGATAAGCACGCCTGCCTGCAACGCCGTTGGCGTACTAGCGTGCAGTTCGAGGCGGACGCTGACTCCTTCGAGCGGACTCTTTCACGATCGACGGCGACTTGACCATCACGGGCACCACGAAGCCCGCGACAGTGCAGGGTCGGCTCGCCGGCAGGCACAGAAGTCCGCCAAATCCGGCACCGGCCTTACTACAGCCCTTGCTGCCAGGCTGTGAGCGGGACCGGCCGCGAATTCTCGGCGCTAAGACAGGGGCACCAACGCCAGGCCGGCTGAATCGATGAAGGTCAGGAAACCGTGACCCGAGCGGGCGGCGATCCGCACTGGTCCGTTGAAACCTGCGCCGATCGTCGAGACGTACCGGGGGCCGCTGAAGGTCTTTCCTTCGTTCGACGAGGTCCACAGTCGCATCACGTACCCACCCTCACTCGCCACGTTGCCGGGCCAGGCGACATACAACGCGCCGGTGGCAGCATCCTCGCCGAGACCGCCGAGGACCGTCGACACGGTCGTGCTCGAGTCGCGGGCGACGAGCGTCGGTGCGCCGAAGGTATGTGTCGCGGGATCCCACTTCCGGACGTCGAGCTTGGCGGGAAATGGGGCCGAGGCGGTGGTGAAGTCCTGGGAGAGGAGATACAGGCCGGACGGCCCGCTCGCGAGCTGGACGTTCATTCCGTCGGTGACCTTGACCGGGCCGTGCCAGCCGGCGGTCGTGTCACCGATGTTCGACCAGAAGTAGTCGACGGTGTCCGGCGAGCTGTCCACCCAGTAGGCCATGACCCACTGCTTCCCGTCGTTGCCGAGCGTCGCCCCGAAGACATCGGGCTGTGTCTTGTACCCGAAGTCGCACACTCCCGGAGAGCAGGCGACGACCAGCGGAGTGCCGACCGAGAAGCCCACATCGCCGGCGCCGCTGGAGACGATGTCGAAGACGTCGATCTTGCCTTTCACTGACCCGGCGGCGTTGAATTCCACGTCGTCGACACCGGGGGTGTCGAAGTAGGTGTTGGCCGGGCTGACCTTCGTTTGCGCGAACGTCGCTCCATCGTTGGTTGACATCCAGTAGACAATATTGGCGTAGATATAACTCGGGGCGATGACATAGAAAGCCTTAGGCGAGACTTCGCCGAATGCCGGGAACGGCTCGGTTACCCCCAAACCCCGATCAGCCCCTGGAATCAACAACGTCTGGCGGGTCTTGCACTTGCCACCTTTGGGTATGCGGCACAGCCAGATAGTCTGCGCGTGCTTCGGCGTAGCTGGGTCGGCCCAGGTGAGGTAGGTCGTGCCGGCCGAGTCCATCACCATCGTGCCGCCGGAGGTTGCAGTCCGGTCGAGTATCGGCGGGGCGGGCGCGGCATGCAGTTCCGCCGACGGTGCCGCACCAGCGGATTGTCCGGGCGCAGACAGCCCGACCAACCCTGCCAGGGCCGCCGCGGCAACGATGTAGGCGGCGTAACGGCGACGGCGCGCGGTTCGCTGCAGCCTTATCTCCCCGGGCAGCCGCCGGGCATACCAGTGAGTCATATGTCCCCCCATGTTGTTGCGCCCATCGACCGTAACGCACAACTTGTCAGACCATGGAGGGATTTGCATGAAACGCGCCGGCGTAGGCTGCGCTCATTTCGACTCCTGACGGCAGTTACGGTCGGCGGCGATCTGACCATGGTGGGCACCACCCGCCGCGTCACCGTGCGGGGCAGGCTGGCTGACGGCAACGGTCCATGGCTCGGCGACCGCCTCGGGCAGGTCGGCTGACGCAGGGCGATCGCCGGGGAGCGCTCGCGCTCGTAGTCTGTCGCTCATCGGGCCGGAGTATGGCGCGCGGGGGCTTCTGAGCTTATCCTACTTTCTTGATATATAAAATCGATATCTACTCGATGCGCGGACCGCGACCGCGTGTACGGATAACGCGATGGGGAGCTCACCGGTGGGGGACATGAGGGCAGACCGGTGCGACCTGCCGGATGAAGTCGTCGGTCACCCTGGCACCTCAGCGGTTACCGGGCCGGTGTTCACGCTGGCGCCCGGACCGGTGGGCGCCACCGCGCCCACGCTGGCGGCGATGGCCGCACCCCTGCTCCATCACCTGGACCCCGCCTTCCGGCGGCTGTATGCGGAGACGCTGGCGCTGCTCCAGGAGGCGTTCGGCACGCAGTCGGCTCCGGTGCTCCTGCCCGGGGAGGCTGTGGTCGGCCTCGAGGCGACTGCAGCGTCGTTGATCCGCCAGGATGACGTGGTCCTGTGCCTTATATCCGGGCCGTACGGCGCCGCCTTCGCAGCGCTTGCCCGGCGTTATGCCGCAGACGTCGTCGAGGTGGGAGTGCCTTACGACGCCGTGGTTCCGCCGCAAGACGTAGCCGCCGCGCTTGACCGGCGGCCCGACGTGACCATCGTGTCGGCGGTGCACTGCGACACGCCCGCTGGCACCGTCAACGACATCGACCAGATCGCTCGCGTGGTCGCTGACCACGGTGCGCTGCTGGTGGTCGATGCGGTCGCGACATTCGCCGGCTCGCCGTGCGACGTGGCAGGCTGGCGCGCCGGCGTGGTGGTGGCTGCGCCGCAGAAGTGCCTGGGCGGACCGCCCGGGCTAGCCCTCCTGCATGTCAGCGATGACGCATGGAGGCACATGGCGGGCAACTCCCGCGCGCCACGGTCGTCGGTGCTGTCCGTGCTGGACTGGCGGGACGTTGCAGAGCCCACGCGGTCATTTCCGTACACGCCACCGGTGCCGGAGATCGCTGCCCTGCACGCGTGCCTCAGGCAGTACCTAGCTGAAGGACCGGCCGCGGTGTGGGCTCGCCACTCGGCCGCCGCACGCGCCGTGCGCGCGGGCACCGGAGCGCTTGGCCTCCCATTGTGGGCGGCCGACCCGGCTACATGCTCTGACACGGTCACCGCGGTGCGGGTGCCTGCTGGCATCGACATGGCGCGGCTGCGTGCCCTGGCCCGCGGACAGGCGGGCGTCATGTTGTCCGGCGGTCAGCCAGAACTCGGCGGGCAGGTGCTGCAGATCGCGCACATGGGTCCGAGCGCCTATCCGCTGAGTCCCGTCATCGCCGTCACCGCACTGGGCCAGGCGTTGCGCTGGCTCGGGGCCGACGCGGACGTCGGCGGCGGCGTGGAAGCCGTGCTGGCTAGCTGGCCAGCCCTGGACCAGATCGAGTCATCGAGCACATGACCAGGAGCCCTGCGGGGCCGGAAGGACGGCAACGGTGAGCGAGGTTGTCGAGCGTTACACGATCAAGCCCATTCCGGATCAGGAACGGCACGGCACTGCCCGCGGGCTCTTCCCGTTCTGGTTCACGGCGAACTCCTCCGCGTTCACCGTGGTACTCGGCGCCGTCGGGATCGAGCTCGGGCTAGGCGTCGTTCCCACCATCATCGCGATAGTGGCGGGCGGTGCCGTCGGCGGGATCTTTATGGCCTACCACTCTGCGCAGGGTCCGAAGCTCGGACTGCCGCAGCTCATCCAGACCAGGGCCCAGTTCGGCTTCTACGGTGCGCTGCTGCCGAACTTCCTCATCTGGCTGATTTTCCTCGGTTACATCGTGGGGGAGAACGTACTGGCCGCGGACGCGCTGTCCGGCATGGCGCACATCAGCTACGCAGCGGCCATGGCCATCGCGTGCTTCGTGACCTGGCTCGTGGTGTTCTTCGGCTACCGGATCATGCACGACTTCAATCGCGTGACCGCCCTGGTAGCGCTTATCTTGTTCGCGGTGCTGCTGGTCCGCCTGATCCAGCACTCTTCCGCGGCGCATCTGAACCTGACAGCGTTCAACTTCCCGTTGTGGCTGCTGTTCTTCTCGATCAACGTCGCCGGGCAAGTGGGCTGGGCCCCCTACGTCTCGGACTACTCGCGGTACCTGCCGTCGTCCACCAGCCCGCGGCAGACGTTCTGGTACACCTACCTGGGCAGCGTCTCCAGCGCAGTTATCTTCGCGGTCCTTGGCGCGCTCGCTGGCTCACTAGCGCTCACCAGCCTGGAGAGCAACACGGTGGGCTACCTGGCCGGACTCGTGCCCACGGTCGGCTGGCTGGCGACGATCGTGCTGCTGCTGTCGATCGTGGCGGGCAACGCCATCAACCTGTACAGCCCGTTGCTGGCGGGGGTGGCGATCGCATCCAAGGACGGCGGTGCCGCGCCGGGCGCAGCCGTGCGGGGCGCCGGCACGGCCGCCATCATGGTGATCACCGGCTATCTGGCGACCGTCGTGTCGGCGAACTTCGTCACCGACGTGTCGAACTTCATCGCGTTCTTGCTGTACATCGTCATCCCCTGGTCGGCCATTAACCTCGTCGACTACTACCTGGTGAGGCGTGGCAGGTACGACACGGACGCGATCTTCAGCCCGTCGGGGATTTACGGAGCGGTCAACTGGCGGACCATCGCGGTGTTCCTGATCGCGATTGCCGCCGAGATCCCGTTCATGAACGCCGCCTACCCGAAGTTCGAGGGACCCGCGGCAAGCGCGCTGAGCGGCGCTGACATCTCGTGGCTTGTCGGCTTCCTCGTGGCCGGCGCGCTCTACTACCTGGCAGTGCAAACCGGGCGCGGTCGGGAGCGCGCCCCGAGTCCGGCGGGATCGGCCCTGGCGGACTAGCCTTTGCGCGGGCTGGCCTGCACGGGACGTCCGGTGCAGGCCAGCCCGCTGCTCAGCCGATCGCCAGGCAGCCCGTGCACCAGTAAGCGGTGTACGAGGGGGAGTTCCCAGAGCGCCCCTGCTGACCGGGCTCGACCAAGGTCACGTTCAGGATCTGTCCGGGTGGCGCGTCCTGCCTGACGACGACCTTGACGACCGCCGTCGTGCTGCTGGTGATCTGTACCGACTCCACGAGGACCGACGCCCCGGAAATGATGACGTTTGCGGGGGCGGTGAAACCGCCGGTGCCGGTGATCGTCAGCGTGGCGCTCTGGCCGGCGTTGAGCTGGAGCCCGGCCTTGGACGACAGCGTGATCGGCGTGGCCTGACCGGGCAGCGTCACCGCATAGGCGGTCAGCGGCACGCCGCCCAGGGCGCCAACCAGCAAGTCACCCTGATCGAACACCGGCTGGGCAAAGTCTCCCTTGGGCCCCGTCGAGAGGAAGTTCAGCAGCTGCCCAGTGCGGGCCGACAGCAGGTAGACGCCCAATTCCGTCGGCCCGGCTGCGCCATAGACGGGCGCCGCGACGATGCCTGCGCCATCTTCGGATGCTGAGCCCACGACGTAGCCGGGCAGCCCGGTCTCCCAGATCACCTGGCCGGTAGTCGGATTCAGCGCCTGCACAGAGCCGTTGTAGGTGATGTTGTTGATCGTGACCGGGCTTCCGCCGCCCTCGATGAGGTAATGGCCGTTCCAGATGGCCGCCGCGTCGCACTCGTACTGGACGAGACCCACCCCGGCCGCAGAGCCAATCCGGGTCTCCCAGACAGGTCCCGCGGCAATGTCGTTGGCGTTGAACGCGAAGTAAATACCGTCCTTGTTGCAAGCCCCGACCATGAGGGTCCGGACTCCGCCCGGGTAACCAGTGAACACCGTGGGGGAGCCGCCGAAGTCGGAGTCGGTCACTTGGTCGGCAGCGGGGATCTCCCAGGTACTCATCAGCTGCAGGGTTGACCCGTTGAGCTCCGACACGGACTCGGCCTCAGGGGTCTGCGCGCCCCCGGCGTTTCCGGTGGTCGCGATGACGTTCCCGTCCGGCAGCACCGCGATGCTGCTCCAGACGCTTGCGCCGATCCGGCCCGCTGGCAGCGAGTCCCAGTAGGCCAGTTGCTGGCCCGAGCTCTGGTCAAACGCAAGCACGCCAGCCGGGACCAGAGGTTGGTCGCAGCGGGAGGAGATGCCGATGTACACCTTGCCGTTTGCGACGGTGGGCGAGCCCCACGCGTAGTAGTTGTTCTCGGTCGTCGAGGGTATGCCGACCACGGATTGCCACTCGACCGCCCCGGTGGCTGCGTCGAGCGCGTACAGGTAGCCGTTCGGCGCGTTCACGTAGACGGTGCGCTGGCCAGTCTGCGGGTCCACGGCCACAGTCGCTGTCGAGGCGATGCCCTCTGAACTCGGTCCGCACGTGGTCCCCAGCAGGAGGCCGATGAACTGGGACCAGAGGACCTGCTGAGTGGCCTCGCTGATCGCGTACATGTAGCCGTCGTTCAGGCCGACGTAGACGACCCCGTCGGAGACTATGGGGCTGGCGAGTTCGGCTATCGAGCCGGTGTTCGGCGACGTGGGCGCGTTCCACTGCCAGATCGGCTGGAGGTCCGCCATGTCGGCGGGGTTGATGGACACCGCAGACGGGTTGAACGAGTCGTGCAACGGCCCGTCGAGGTAGGCAGACCAGTCAGAGTTTGACTGTCCTTGACCCCTACCGTGGCCCGGACCGTGGCCCGGACCGTGGCCTGCGGCCGCGGCGCTACCGCCGAGCGCAGCTGCCGCCGCCACCGCGACGGCTACCAGAACAAGCCCGGCGCGCAGACGCCGAGTAGCCTTGTTACTCAAAGATGACCCCCCCAAACTCGGTCGTTTGACGCGATAAAGCGTCAGACAACTCGCCAGGTCATGAAAGCTAGCTGATAAGCCAACCCGGCGTCCTGCAAGGCGATTAATTAAGGACGAATTAAGGGGCCGACCGGCCAGGGCAGCGGACCCTTTTGCGCACGAAGGTATGACGCGTGCCACGCTGCCATGGTTTACCCCGCTTCGGCCGGGGGAGCGTTACTGCGTGCCGGACTCGCGCCGACGACCGAAGAAGAAGTAGGACAGCGGTATGAGGCCGGCTGAGTTGACAATCAGGGAGAGCCGCCAGGCAAGCTTCGAGCCACGGACCTGGCTGGCCGGCCGGCGCGACAGGTCGATCAGCACGGCCACCTTGAGCCCGCTCTCGACCGCAGCGCCGACGCCGATCAGCGTGCGGGTGCGGACGCTGAGCTCGCTCCACTTCCTGGCCAAGGCGACCTCCCGAGGGTTGCGGACAGCCAGCACAAACCTACCGCGCCCGATCGCCCGGTCACCCGCGCGCGACCAGGGCTCGGCCGCAAGTCCGCCGACCGGCTGTGCGGCACACTGAGAGTGGCAACCGGAGGCGGCCGATGACGGACGGGACCAGCGGGCAGACACTCGCCGAGCTGCTGGCGGTTGGGGACCCGGCGCGCCCGGCGCTGATCGTCCCCGAGGACGGGACAGCGGTCAGCTACGCGCAGCTAACGGACAGAGTCGAGGCGCTGGCCCGGCGGCTGGCGGGATTCGGCGTCCGGCCCGGCGACCGGGTGGCGCTTGCGCTGCCGAACGGCCCGGACCTCGTGCTGTTGCTGCTGGCGGTCATTTCGCTCGGCGCCGCTGCGGCCCCACTCAATCCGGCCTACACGCGCAGCGAATTCGGCTTCTACCTGGCCGACATAGCCCCGCGGCTGGTTGCGATCCCGGCCAGCGGTGCCGCCGCAGCGAGCGAGGCCGCGGCCGATACCGGCAGTACGCTGCTCGCCGTCGAGGCGGCCGGTGACGGGCCGCCGGGACTGGCCGGGCCGACCGAGCGGGCAGGCGCGCAACTCCGGGCCGGCTCAGCGAGTGCGGACGACGTGGCGCTGGTGCTGCACACGAGCGGTACCACGAACCGCCCGAAGCAGGTCCCGCTCCGTCAGCGCAATCTCACGGCGTCGGCGTTCACCATCGCCGGGCACTACCGGCTCGGCCCGCAGGACGTCTCCTTCTGCGTGATGCCGCTGTTCCACATTCACGGGCTGGTCGCGTCGACATTCGCCGCGCTCGCTTCGGGCGGCGCCGTCGTCACGCCGCGCCGGTTCACCCCGACCCGGTTCTGGCCGCAGGCACGCGAACACGGCGCGACCTGGCTGTCGGCGGGTCCCACGCTGCATCAGATGATCCTGGACAAGGCGGATTCGGCCGGACCGCCGCCGACGCTGCGGTTCGTCCGGTCGTGCAGTTCGGCGTTGTCCGCTGCGCTGGCGGAGCGCGCGGAGCGGGAGTACGCGGCGCCCATGCTGGAGGCCTATGGCATGACCGAGGCGAGCCACCAGATGTCCTCCAACCCGCTGCCGCCTGGCGCGCGACCGGCCGGCTCGGTTGGGGTGCCGACCGGCACGCAGATCCGCATCGCCGACAAGGCGGGTGCTTTCGTGGCCGACGGGGCGGCTGGCGAGGTGGTCATCCGCGGTCCCGGCGTGATGTCCGGCTACGTGAACAACCCGGCCGCGACGGCAGAGGCGTTCTTCGGCGAGTGGTTCCGCACTGGCGACCGGGGCGTGCTGCGAGACGGTTACCTGTACCTTGAGGGCCGGATCAAGGAGATGATCATCCGCGGCGGAGAGAACATCGCACCCGCAGAGATCGAGCAGGTGCTCCTTTCGCACCCGGCGGTCGCGGACGCCGTCTGCTTTGGGGTTGCTGACGACAAGTACGGCGAGCTGGTCGCTGCCGCGGTGACGCTCCGCGGCGAAGCGGGCGTCAGGGAACTGACCGAACACTGCAGGGAACGGCTAGCGGCGTTCAAGGTGCCGGCCAGGATCGAGGTACTGACCGAGATCCCGCGGACGCCGACGGGCAAGGTCCAGCGACGCCGGGTTGCCGAGTTCGTCAGTCAGACCCGGGGGGACGACCCCCCGGATCCCGCCGCGATCCAGACCCGGGGCGAGACGTGAAGTTCGCCGTGCTCGGTGCTGGGGCGATCGGCGCCTACGTTGGCGCGGCCCTCGCCCGGGGTGGCGCTGACGTGACCCTGATCTCCAGGGGAGAGCACCTGCGAGCGATGCAGAAAAGCGGCGTGCGGGTGCTGTCTGCGCGCGGCGATTTCACGGCTCGGCCGCCCGCGACCGACGACATCGCGGCCGTTAGCGACGCCGACGTCGTCTTCGTCGGTCTCAAGGCATACAGCATCCCGGGGATCGCGCCGCGCCTTGGCGGCTTGCTCGCACCAGGCAGTGCCGTCATCTGGGCGCAGAACGGCGTCCCCTGGTGGTACTTCCAGTCCCTCACGGACACAGGCGGGCTCACCGGGCTGCAGAGTGTCGACCCGGGTGGCGTGATCGCCGCCTCGATCGCGCCCGAGCACAACATCGGCTGTGTCGTGTACAGCTCCACCGAGATCACCGAGCCCGGCGTGATCCGGCACGTCGAGGGGACCCGGTTCACCATCGGTGAGCCAGACGGGTCGCAGTCTGTGCGCTGCGGCCAGATCTCGGCGGCGTTCGCCGCGGGTGGCCTGCGGGCGCCGGTGGAGCCGAGGATCCGGGACCAGATCTGGCTCAAGCTGGTCGGCAACGTGGCGTTCAACCCCATCAGCGCGCTGACCGGCGCCACGATGGGCGAACTCGGTGCCGTGCCGGAGATGCTCGGCCTGGTCCGCGCGATGTTCGCAGAGTCCGCTGCGGTGGCAGCACGCCTGGGTGTGTCGTTCCCTATATCGCTGGAGCGGCGACTGCAGGCCGCGTTCGACGTGGGAGACCACAAGACCTCGATGCTGCAGGACCTGCAGGCCGGACGGCGGCTGGAGTACGAGTGCATGACCGGGGCCATCGTGGAGCTGGCCGGTCACCTGGGCATCGAGGTCCCGCACACACGGGTGGTGCACGCCTGCGTGAAGCTGCTCGACGAGCTGCGGGCCCGGCGTGCCGCCGCCACGCCGACGGCGGCACGCTGATGCCAGCCCGCTAGCCGAAGAGCCTGCTGCCGTGCGACACGAACGGCTCCGTGCTGGCCGCGCCCGCACTCGTGGCGACCGGGGAGACGAGCCAGTTCGCGGAGGTCGTCGTGAGGTCGACTTCGCCGCTCGAAGTGGTGGCTTCGCAGGTGAAGTAGAACTGGTAGCCGACTTCGCTGGACGGCACGTCGATGATCACCGTCGTGTTGATGGGAAGGCTGTTGCCGATGTCCGCGGCCGGTATCGGGAGATCCAACGTCGGGAGCGACTCGTAAACGAACAGGCTCTTCTTGCCGATACCAAGGGCGAGCGCGCAGGTACCCGACAACCCGCTGGTGTACGCCGAGATGTCCTCTTGCGCCCGCAAGTTGACGAGGTACTCGCCCTTCTTGGTCATCACGGGCCCGTCGGCTTCGCCGAAGCCCAGCTTGTCCAGCGTTCCCGCGGTGCTCGTGAAGTCGTACCCGTTGCCCGCCGGACCCGTCTGGCTCCAGGAGATCTTCTTTTCCGAGCCGCACGTGCTGCTCTTCGGGGTGAGCACCCGCAGCGCGCCCGTGGTCGCGTTGTAACACCCGTTGATCACGGTGCTGCTCGTGTTGGCGGTCGCGGCCAGCGCCGCCGCCCCGCCTAGACCGGCGGTGACAACCGCGGCCACGGCGATCGTTATGTATCGCGGCACGCGCGGTCTGCGCATCGTCACTTTTCTCATTGCCCGCCCCTCTCGTCCTAGCTTCTGCTTGCCGGCTCAGCAAACGTCGTTTGCTCCATAGGAGCAGGTCAGCGGGGGCATTGCTAGCCCAGGCAGGTTGCCGTCGGCTACCAGGGATCGGACCGGGGCATCTCGGGTAGAGGGTCTTAGTCGGGTTGCTGGCGGGGGTAGCCGGGCCTGGCCTGGGCGGCACCTACATCGGGGGAGAACTGGCCATGAGCGGCGGCTTTTACGGTCCTGAAGGGTTCGGGTCCAGCCCGTTCGACGACTTCCTTGCTCGCATCTATGGCCCCGGCGGCAGCCCGCTGCTCCCGGCCCGCCGGGTCGACATCACCCGGTTGCTCAGCGGGTCCGCCCGTGATCTGCTCAGCGCCGCCGCCTCGCAGGCCGCCGAGCACGGTGCGACCGATCTGGACACCGAGCACCTGCTGTGGGCCGCCGCCAGCAGGGAACCGACAAGGGCGATGCTGGCGCGGGCCGGGGCGAGCCCGGACGCGCTGGCCCGTGAGGTCGAGGACCAGGAGCCAGATAAGCCTGCCGCGTCCGAGCCGCTGCAGCTCACGCCGGGGGCCAAGCGCGCGCTGCTGGACGCGCACCAGATATCCCGGTCGCTCGGCTCTACCTACATCGGTCCCGAGCACATAGTGCTCGCCCTCGCCGTGAATCCCGAGTCGGCCGCCGGCCGCATGCTGGCCGCGGGGCACGTAACCCCGGCGGCCCTGCAGGAGGCACTGGCAGGCCAGGGCGCGACGGCGGGGCTCGGCGGCCCGCCGGGAGCCGGCAGCAGGTCGGTGACGCCGACGCTCGACGAGTTTGGCCGCGACCTCACGGAGCTGGCGATGCAGGGCAAGATCGACCCGGTCATCGGCCGGGATAACGAGATCGAGCAGACGGTCGAGGTGCTGTCCCGGCGTGGCAAGAACAACCCGGTCCTGATTGGCGAGGCGGGCGTTGGTAAGACCGCGATCGTCGAAGGCATCGCGCAGCGCATCGTGGACGACGAAGTGCCGCAGACGCTGGAAGGGAAGCGCGTCGTCCAGCTCGAGCTCTCCGGCGTGGTCGCGGGCACCAGGTACCGCGGCGACTTCGAGGAGCGGATGCGGCGGATCATCGACGAGATCCGCGAGCACGGCAATGAGCTGATCATCTTCATCGACGAGCTGCACACCCTGGTCGGTGCGGGTGCTGGCGCCGAGAGCGGGATGGACGCAGGCAACATGGTCAAGCCCGCCTTGGCCCGCGGCGAGTTGCACGTCATCGGCGCGACCACGCTGGACGAGTACCGCAAGAACATCGAGAAGGACGCCGCCCTGGCGCGCCGGTTCCAGCCGATCCTGGTGCCCGAGCCGGCACCCGACGACGCGATCGCGATTCTCCGCGGCCTGCGCGACCGGTACGAGGCGCACCACCAGGTGCGCTACTCCGACGAGGCGCTGGTGGCGGCCGTCGAACTGTCCGACCGCTACATCACCGACAGGTTCCTGCCCGACAAGGCCATCGACCTGATCGATCAGGCCGGTGCCCGGGTGCGGCTGCGGACCAAGACACCGGGCTCGGACCGGCGCGAGCTCGAGCGCCGGATCGAGGAGCTGCGGCGCGACAAGGATCAGGCGGTGGCCAGCGAGCAGTACGAGCAGGCTTCACGGCTGCGCGACCAGGTGGATGAGGTACGGCGGCAGATCGGGCAGCTCGGCAAGGACGAGCCCGCGGTCCCCGAGGTAACCGTCGAGGACATCGCCGAGGTTGTCTCGCGCGCTACCGGTGTTCCCGTCCGGCAGGTCACCGAGGAGGAGAAGGACCGGCTGCTCGGGCTGGAGTTGCATCTGCACGAGCGCGTCATCGGGCAGGATGAGGCCGTCGCGGCGGTCGCCGAGGCGGTCCGCCGCTCGCGTGCCGGGCTCGGCGACCCGCAGCGCCCGGTGGGCAGCTTCCTGTTCCTCGGGCCGACCGGCGTGGGCAAGACCGAGCTGGCGCGCGCGCTGACCGAGGCCCTGTTCGGCGCGGACAGCAAGATGATCAGGCTGGACATGAGTGAGTTCGCGGAGCGGCACACGGTGAGCCGCCTCGTCGGCGCGCCGCCCGGCTACGTCGGTTACGAGGAGGCTGGCCAGCTCACCGAGGCGGTCCGGCGGCGGCCGTATTCAGTCGTGCTGCTCGACGAGATCGAGAAGGCCCATCCCGACGTGTTCAACATTCTGCTGCAGGTGCTCGACGACGGCCGGCTGACAGACGGGCAAGGCAGGACTGTCGACTTCAAGAACA
>JASHTT010000729.1 GCA_030040415.1 Streptosporangiaceae bacterium
CGGACTCGATGACGCTGGTGGAGCGGCTCGCCCGGGCTTACGTGGCGGCCGGCCAGGTCGACGAGGCAATCGCGTGGCACGAGCGGATTAGCGCTGGCTGGTCAGCGGCCCTGGGGTCGGACGATGCGCGTGCGCTCGCGGCGCGGGTCAACCTCGGCCGTGTGCTCGTGATCGCGGGCCTGGCGGAAGACGCGGTCAGCGTGCTCGCCGCGGCGGCGAAGGATTGCGAGCGAGTGCTCGGGCCCGACCATCCCGAGTGCCAGGCCGCCCGGGCCGAGCTCGCGACGGCACTCACCGCGGCCGGGCAGCTCGACGAGGCGATCGGGCTGTATCAGCGCGTGCTTGCCGACACCGAGCGGCGCGCGGGCGCGCGCAGCCCCGCCGCCATCCTCACCCGGCAGAAACTGGCAGCGGCCTACCTCACGGCGGGCCGGATGAAGGACTCACTAGCCCAATACAAGCGCGCGCTCACCGACAGCGAGCGCAGCTTCGGCCCAGATAATCCCGAGACACTGCGCGTTCGCGGCGCGCTCGCTGTCGCCTACCACAAGGCCGGCCGGATGGCCCTGTCAGTAGAGATGAACGAGCAGGTCCACAAGGTCAGCACGCGGTTGTTCGGCGCAGATCATCCGGACAGCCTGACCGCGGCCGTCAGCCTCGCCGGGAGCTACTACGCGGTTGGACGGCTGACCGACTCGGCCAGGCTGTACGAAGACACGCTGACTCGCGCTGATCGTGTGCTGGGCGGAGCGCACCCAGTCACCCAGGCCGCGAGGGACGGCCTGACGGCCATCAGCGGCTCGTGACGGGCCCGGCGGCCGATCGCGACTTGCGTGCGCGAGTGGCGGACAGGTGGCTCGCCATCGACCCGCTGCTGCCCTCGCCCGGGCCGGCCCGCGCGGCGTGCGGTGCGGACCTTGTCGTGGCGGCCGATGACGGCGCGCTGGCTGCTGTCGGCGGCTGCGAGCACTGGGCGCCGCACGCCGACTCCCTCGATGTGTCCTGGGGTGCGGCGCGCCAGTACCAGCTCAGCGTGCGGGTTGCCGATCTGGCAGATCCGCGACCGCTGGACGAGTTGCTCTCGCGCTGGAAGGAGCACCTGCGCGACCTCACCGGTGCGGCTGACGACGACACGGCCGCCGTGGTCACCTGGCCGAGCAGGGACACCCGGGGCGTCAAGACGCTGCTGGCACACGGCCTCGCGCCGCTGGCGGTGGTCGCCGCGCGCACGAGCGTGGCGGCCGGAGAGCACGGCGAGGCAACACGGGACGGCTTGCGAGTACGCCGCGCCGTGGCGGCTGACCTGGACGACCTGGTCAGGCTCGGGCTGGAGGTAGTCCGGTTCGATTCGCTCGTGAGCGGCGTGACCGAGCGGCCAAGCACGGCGGCTGCGCTGCGGGCCGAGTTCACCGCGATGCTCGCCGACGAGCAGCCGTGGCTGTGGCTCGCCGAGACCGACGGCGGCGCCGTCGGCATGCTCGCCGCGCAGCGGCCAGCAACGGCACGCTGGATAGCACCGATGGCGCGGCACGAGCCGGTCGCCTACCTACTGCTCATGGGTGTCGCCGCCAGGCATCGCGGCGCAGGCATCGGCGCCGCGATGGTGGCACACCTGCACCGGGAGGTGCGGGCCGCAGGGGTCGCTGTCACGCTGCTGCACTACGCCCCGATGAACCCGCTGTCCGCGCCCTTCTGGAGTCAGCAGGGCTACCGCCCGCTGTGGACCGTGTGGGAAGCCATACCGGCCCGCACCCTGCGCTGACCGCTACTGCTCGCTCTCTCGCTGGATGCCGAAGAACGGAGACTTCGAGATGTACCGCGCGCCGAGCATGAGCAGCACGCCGACGGCCGCGATGCCGATGAGTGACCAGTTCAGCGGCCACGACTCCGCCATCACGGACTTGACGAACATCCAAACCAGGAAGCCGGCCGCGCCCAGCGGCAGGATGCCCAGCATGAGGGCATCGCCGACGCTTTTAGTCAGCCGACGACGGTAGTACGTCATCGTGGCCAGCGCGGTAAAGACGTAGAACACCGCGAACAGCAGGCCGGTCTCGTCGACCACGTCATCGAACGCACCCTGCACCGTCGTGACGAGCAAGTAGACCCAGGTCAGGCCGATGATCAAGATGCCGACGACGACGCTGGCGGCGACCGGCGTGGAGAACCGCGGGTTCACGTTGCTGAGGACTCCTGGCAGCGCACGGTAGCTCGCCATGCCGTACATCATCCGGGCCGTGAGCACAATGCCGGTGCCCGTCGTGGCGATGACCGACAACGCCAGCGACAGGGCCATGACCTTTGCCCAGCCGCTGCCGCCGAGTGCATTGGCGACGTAGACAAGCACGTCGCTGCTGTTGGCTTGCAGCTTGCTTGGCGACACCGCGCCCTGCAGGCCAACTGTCGTGAACGTGTAGATGATGGCGAGGAGGGCGACAGCTAGCACGGCAGCCCGGCCGGGGTTCTGGCGGCGGTGCTTGACTTCCTCATTCACGTACACGGTGCCGTCCCAGCCGGTGAACATGAAGACCGCGACGAGGAACCCGGCGACCGCGCTGCCCTTACCGCCGATGCCCGTGACGCTCCACCAGTCCTTGGTCATCGGGAACGTGCCCGAGTGATGGCCGAGGACGGCCACCAGCCCCGCGATGGCGAAGCCGATGAGGATCAGGTACTCGATGGCGGCCATGCCGACCTGGGTGCGCGCCGTGATCCTGATGCCGACTACCGCAAGTGCGAGCATGACGACCGCGACGGCGGTGCCGATCGCGATGTACGCCCACGTGTTCGTCGAGTTGTTGCCAAACACTGCCAGCACCGACGGCCCGAGCACCTCGACACCGCTAACGGTCGCGATGATGTACGCGGCGATCATCAGCCAGCCGGTGAAGTAGCCAAGGTAAGGGTTGATCGCGCGGCCCACCCACTCGAAGGACGCGCCGCAGTTGGCGTTCCACAGATTCAGCCGGCGGTAGGCGTTGGCGATGATGAGCATCGGGATGGCGGTGATGAGAATGATGATGCCGCTGCCATACGCGACAGCCGCCACGAGGAACGGCAGCGTCAGCGCGATAGATGCGGCTGGAGCCGAACTCGCCATTCCAATGACGGTGTCCTGCGCCACGCTGATAGCGTCCGGCTCCAGCCGCGCCGTCGGCGTCGTCGTCGATCCTGCGAGCGCTGCCGCAGAATAATCCGCCATGTGCTGCTCCTTCCGCCACCCCCGCGTTTTTGTTGATCCAACTGATCACGCCAGCATGAAGGCCATGACTGGCAGATCATAACCTCAGTAAAGGCGAATTTGTAGTGTCATGGAGTTTTTACCGTATTGTCCGATAGAATGGTCAACATACTGCGATGACCGCGAAGTACCGCATGTCGGAATCACTAGCCGAGCAGTTCGGCTGCCCGTTCCGCGACGGCCAGCACGGTGGCGTTCGGATGGGCGTTGGGAATCGTCGGTAGTACCGACGCGTCGGCCACCCGCAGCCCGGCCACACCGTGCACCCGCAACTGCGGGTCCACGACCGCGTCGCCGCCGGTTCCCATCCGGCACGTGCCGGCCGGGTGGTAGTAGCTGCCCACGGTGCGCCGGACGTAGCGGCGAAGCTCGGCGTCGTCGTGCACGCTGCGACCCGGCCACAGCTCCGCTGCCCGCGCGAAGGCCAGTTCCGGCCCGGCTGCCAGCTCCCTGACCATCGTCAGGCCTGCGCTCAGCCGGGTCAGGTCCCGGCCATCACGCAAGAATCCGGGATCGATCAGCGGAGCCGCCTGCGGATCCGAAGACGACAGTCGCAGCGATCCCCTGCTGTCCGGGCCTACCACCGCCGCCACCAGCGCGTAACCGGCAGCGGGCGCGTCGCAACCGGGCGGAGCCAGCGGGAACAGGATCGGGAACACGTGCAGGTCGGGATGGCCGCCCGCCAGGTCGCTGCGCAGCGCCGCGTATACCTCGCCGTGGTTGTACTTGCTGACCGGCAGCGGAGCCTCAGCCGAATACGAGGCGAAGGCGATCGGATGGTCCTGCAGGTTGCAGCCGACGCCTGCCACGTCGGCTACCGGGTCGATGCCGATCGCCTTCAGGTGCCCGGCGGGCCCGATGCCGGACAGCATCAGCAGCTGCGGCGATCCGACCGACCCCGCGCACAGTATGACCTCGCGAGCAGCGTGCGCGGTGACACTCGTTCCCCCCGAAATGCAGGTCACCCCGGTGCACCGCCCGCGCACCACGTTCAGCCTGGTGACCAGGGTGTTGGTCGTGACCCGCAGGTTCGCGCGTGCCAGCGCCGGGCGAAGGTAGGCGTCGGCCGGGCTGACCCGCTGGCCGCCGGCGATCGCCAGATCGACCCAGGTGGCTCCCTCCTGGCGCGCGCCGCTGAGGTCATCCGTGACCGGGTGACCGGCGGCGCGCAGCGCCTCGAACAGGCCGCTGGCGACCGGGTGCCGGTCCGCTTCGGCCGCCGGAGCCACCGGGACGACGCCGTCGGTGCCGCGCAGCCGCGCGTCGCGGCCTAAGGTTCGCTCGCTGCGGCGGAAATAGGGCAGCAGGTCCGCGAACGTCCACCCGGTGGCCCCGCCGGCGGCCCAGCCGTCGTAGACGCTCCGGTGCCCGCGGACGTGCGCCATCGCGTTGATCGCGCCCGATCCGCCGAGAGCCCGGCCCCGCGGGTAGGCCAGCGCGCCCGCGTCAGCCTGATTCGTCGTGACGTCTGCCCAGTCCGCGGTGGAGCCCAGGTTCTCCGGCCAGGCGCTCGGCACCGTCATCGCGCGGGTGCGGGCCGGGCCGCCGGCCTCGGTCAGCAGCACCCGGACGTCGTCACGCTGGCTCAGCCTGGCCGCGAGCACGCAGCCGGCAGTGCCGGCGCCCACCACGATGTAGTCGTACTCCGGCACGGTGTTCGTCAGCTGTCCGCGACCGGCTTGACGCCGGCCGCGTGCCGGCGCGCAAGTTCCCGGTACGCCCCGGGGTTGGTGTCGACCCAGAACTTGGCGTTGCCGGTGACCTCCCCGGTGACGCGAGCAGGCGTGCCGACGGCCAGCATCCCGTCCGGAATGGTCATGCCGGGCGGCACGATGCTCCCGGCGGCGACCAGCGCCCGGCTGCCGACGACGGCACCGTCGAGTACCGTCGCCCCGTTACCGATCAGCGCTTCGCTGCCGATCACCGCGCCGTGCACGACGCACAGGTGCCCGATCGTGGCGCCCTCGCCGATGTCGGCCGACGGGTCCGTGCCACCGTGCAGCACCGACCCGTCCTGCACGTTGGCGCCACGCCTGACGATGATGCGGCCGAAGTCGCCGCGCAGCACGGCGCCGTACCAGACCGAGGCTTCGTCCTCGATGTAGACGTCGCCGACGATGGTCGCGGTGGGCGCTATCCAAGCAGAGGGGCTGACGACCGGCTCGCGGCCTTCGAAGCTGAACAGTGGCATCAGGCAATGATGGCATCGAGGCGGCCTTCCCGCAGGGCGGCGAGGCCCCGGCTCGCACGGATAGCCTGTGCCCATGACCGCAGACCCAGGTGACGCCGTCGACTGGCGCCGGCCGTCACCGCTGTTGTTGCGCGCCCGCCGGATCCAGGTGGGCATCACGGCCATCCCGCTGGCGTTCATCGGCGGTCTCGCGGCGCAGACGGTCTCGGCCTGGCTCGGCATCGGTATCGCCATCGTGGTGATCGTGGTCGCGGTGGCGACGGAGCGTTTCCTCGCCCGCCGGGTCGCGGCCTGGGGTTATGCGGAGCGCCACCAGGACCTGATGATCCGGCGCGGCGTGCTGGTACGCCGTCAGTCGGTCATCCCCTACGGGCGCATGCAGTTCATCGACGTCACCGCCGGGCCCATCGAGCGCAGCCTCGGCCTTGCCACGCTGCGGATGCACACCGCGGCCGCGGCCAGCGACGCGCGTATTCCGGGACTGCACCGCGATGTCGCGGCGGCGTTGCGTGACCAGCTCGCCGCGCTAGGTGAGGCCCAGGCGACCGGGCTGTGACAAGCCTGACCGCGGGCACCTGGCACCGGCTGCATCCACTGTCGCCGCTGGTCCGCGCCGGGCGTCAGTTCACCGCCGTGGTCATCGTGCTGTTCACGATCGCGCTGGCGAACCAGAGACAGGAGCGCGGCGACCTGATCGGCGACATCGTCGTCGTCGTCGTGGTGCTGGCCGGTGGCGTGGTGAGCTGGCTGGTGACCCGCTGGCAGGTGGCCGACGGCGTGCTGCGCATCGACACCGGACTCGTGCGGCGCGACTCGCGCCGGTTCCCGCTGTCCCAGGTGCAGGCGATTGACGTCGTGCAGACCGGCCTGGCGCGCGTGCTGGGGCTGGCTGAGCTGCGGCTGCGGGTGGTCGGCGGCGACGCGTCCCGCGGCGCCCGGCTGGCGTGCCTGTCGGTGGCCGACGCTAAGCGCGTCCGCCAGCAATTGCTGACCATGGCGGGAACGACAGCACCCGCGGCAGCCGCACCGGCAGCCGCCAGCCTGAGTGATCCCGGCCGTGACGCCACCGTGGCCGTGGCGGCACGCGAGCTGTTCCGCGTCCGGCCGGAGCGGCTTGCCGTGGCTGTCCTGCTGAGCCCGACCGGCGCCGTCACGGCCGTCACGATCGCTGTCATTGCGGCGATCGCCGCCGCGGGCCTGCCGGGCGTCGCGTCGTCGCTGACGGCGGTGGCGCTCGGCGCTGTGCTCGGCACCTGGCGGCAGTTCAACAGCGAGTACGGGACGGCGGTCGCCGCGGGACCCGATGGCTTGCAGTTGCGGTCGGGGCTGGTGCAGACCGCGGCCGAGACGATCCGCCCCGGGCGGGTGCAGGGAGTGCGCCTCGTCGAGCCGCTGCTGTGGCGGGCGTTCGGCTGGTGCCGGGTCGAGGTCGACGTCGCCGGGCCGAGCCAGCGCGGCGAGAACAGGACGCAAGCGCGCCGGCTCCGTGCCCTTGTCCCGGTGGGAACGCGGCGCGAGGCCGAGGACATGATCACCGAGCTGCTGGGCGCGCGGCCGGTGCCCTCGCTCCGGCCGCCACGGCGGGCACGCTGGAAGGCCCCGCTGAGTTACCACTTCCTCGGGTTCGGCGCGGACGACCGCTACGTAGTCGCCGCGCGCGGCCGGATCTGCCGGCAGACGACCTGGGTGCCGCTGGAGAAGGTGCAGAGCGTCCGCTGGGTCCAGGGCCCGCTTCAGCGCCGGCTCACGCTGACGTCGGTCCACCTCGACGTGGCCGGCAGGCGAGTGTCGGCCAGCATCGAGGACAGGGACGCGGCCGAGGCGGCCGACCTCTTCGGCAGGCTGCCTGACCTGGCCAGGGCGGCCCGCGCCAGGTCCGCCTGAGGCGACGTAATGGGCTACCATGCAGCAGGTCAGTGCCGCCGGTGTAGCTCAGTTGGCAGAGCAGCCGTCTTGTAAACGGCAGGTCAGCGGTTCGAATCCGCTCACCGGCTCCGAGGTATGCAACAAACCAATGGAGGTGCCGATGGCCGAGCTTCCACCGCCCCCTGAGGGCCTTGTACTGACCCACTTCATCGTCTCGGACGATGTCGAGCGCTCTAAGCGCTTCTATACCGAAGTGCTCGGTGGCCGGGTGGTCTTCGGCCCGGTGCCGGTCAATGTCGCGCTAGCCAACAGCTGGATCGTCATCAACGCCGGCGGCGGGCCGACCGACGACAAGCCGACCGTCACCCTGGAGACGCCACCCGATCCCGACCGGGTCAGCAGCTTCCTCAATATCCGGGTCAGGGACATCGACGCCGTGTACGCCGAATGGAGCGCCCGTGGTGCGCAGTTCCTGACGCCGCCGAAACAGCACCAGTACGAGAAGCGCTGCTACATTCGCGATCCCGACGGTCATCTCATCGAAGTGGGGCAGACGACAGACCCGGATGGTGACTGGTATCCCGACCACTGGCCGCCAATTACCCGCGCTGGCGATGGGTAGCGCTCACCGCAGCGCGGAAGCGGGTACGCCAGACAGCCGGAAAGCGTGATCGTCGGGCACGTCTGGCGAGTTGGCGCAGTCCTGGACCGGCGCCGCCCGTCGGCTGCTTAGCGAAAGGTCACCGGTCCTCGCCGGCTAAGTAGTCGTTCAGCATGATCGCGAGCTCGCCGAGGGTGGCCGCGGTTAGCTGCGGCTGCGGCCGCTGCCCGCTCGTGGTGAGCCGGGCGTGCCACATCCCAGCGCTGTCCGCGCAGATCCCCCACTCGGGAAACGCGGCGCGCACATCATCGATGTCCGGTTCAGGCATCGCTGATCCCCCCGGCAGTCGAGCCCCCGATGACTAGTGGACAGCCTGTGCCGCTGAACAACAATGCAGGCGCGCCGATGACACGCTCATTGGCCACTGGCTGCCGCGCGAGATGTACGTTTGTGCAGCCAGATTTGATCTTTCTAATTCACATGTGCACAAGGGAAGATTTAGCGCCGATTTGGCGCCGTTGGCAGGGAACGGCAGCGCCCGGGCAGCTCATATAGCCACCAGCGCGGCCACAGGGGTCAGTCGGCCGGGGGCCCGTCGTACCGATCTGCCGAGGGTGCCGGTCGCCAGACGAAGATCGGCCGGTCGCCAGTCTCCTGCCCAGTGGCATCGTCCCCGACCTGGACGTCGAAGCCATCACGCGGCTGACTACGCCGGTCGTGCCGACCGGACACGTCTCGCCTGCTAGCGGCCGGCTCCCACAGCGACCCGCTCGGCGAGGGGCCGGCGGCAGGCGTCGAACGTGGCTGCCTGACGGGCAGGCCAGCGGCAGTCACCCGGACCGGCCCGTCGGCCGAGGCTGGCGGGTTCCACCCGCCCGTGTCCGGCAGCGCGGGCGGGTTCCATCCGGCTGGGCTCGGGTTCCCTGCGGGCTCCGCGGCGTGGGTTGACCAGGCACCCGAGTCGCCGGTCTCTGCCTGTCCCGACTGGCTGGCAAGCCGTGGCTTGTCGATCGCGCTCGCCCTGTCGGCCAGCCGCATTGGGTCTGCGGCCGGGCCCCTGCCGATCAGCCGCCGCCGATCTGCCGCGTGGCGGGCATTTTCCGCAGCCCCGTCCCCCCGGCTGCCGCCAGCGACCTCGGCGGCTGGGCGGGAGAAACCGCCCGAAGAAGGGCCGACCACCGCGCCGGTGGAACCCCAGGGGGCGAGCGTGCTTGGCCGGGTGGCACGCTTCGGGAGGTTGGTGCCGGACAGGTCAGCTCCGGCGGCGGCCTGACCACCCGCCTGCCGCTCGCGCTTGTCCGACGGCAGCACCCACCCGGACAGCGGCTCCTCCACAGCGTCCGCCTCGGGCGATGAGGCTCTGGCCCCCCGCGATCCGCCTGCGGTCGGCACGGAATCTCCGGGTGGCAGCGCTGCCAGCGTCGGCGGCCCGGCAGTGGACGAAGCCGTCCAGGGCAGATCACCTGCCGGCGGCGGCGCCGGCTCCCACGGCGGCGTTCCCGCCACGGACGGGCGCCGGCTCACGGCGCGCGACGCGGGTCGAAGCGCTGGCGTCGCGCCGGCCTCGGCCGGATCCCGGTCCAAGCCCCACGGCTGCCCGGCCCGGCCGTCGGCCTCGGCAGCCAGCATCAGGTCGGCGGGCGACCCGCCGGCGAACCGGGCGGTCGAGTCCAGCGGGGCGGCGAAGTACTCGAGGATCGGATCGGTGCCAGGGCTGGCTTGCGGGTAACGAGATTGGGTCGCGTGGTGCGCCCACTCCGCGGTCGCGGCTGCCTTGCGACGCGCCTTGCGGCGGCCAGACATCGCGTACAGCCCGACGAGCAGCAACAACACGACGAGCAGTGCCACGGAGATCTCTGCCGACCTGATGATGCGCGGTGTCAGCGACGAGGTAGGTGTGCTTGCCGTTATCGCGCCGGGTGCGACGGCCTGCTGAGCGTTCGCGTCCGCACGCTGTGCAGGGGACGTGGCGAGTTGCGCGGCTGCCGCGAGTGCGCGGCCAGCGTCGACGGTGCCGTAGCCGGAGCCGTCCAGAAGGCCGCCGGGCGGCCGGTACACAGTGCTGGTGATCAGCGCCTTGCGTACCTCGGTCACGGACAGGGCGGGGTACCTGGACCTGATCAGCGCCACGATGCCCGACACGATGGCGCTCGCGGCGCTCGTGCTGTTCATCGTCTGGTAGCCGCCGGTGTTGGCCGCGGCCGTCACGCCTGCTCCCGCCGCCGTCACCGTGACGTAGCTGTCGTGGCTGGAGTACGGCGCCTTGACGAACAGCCTGTTGAACGCGCCGACGGCTATGACACCCGGATAGGCGGCCGGGTAGTTGGCGGCACCGGTCGTGGTCTGGTCGTCACCAGCCGGCGCGACGAGCACGACGTCGTGGCTGAGCGCGTAGTCCACGGCCTTAAGCTCGGCCGGGCTGCCGCCGGCTGCCGCGGAGTCACCACCGATGCCGTTGGCGTTGGGCTGGCCGGGGTCGATCGGCAGATCGATGACGCTCGCGTGGTTGCGCACCGCGTACATGATGCCGGCCGCGATCGCGTCCGGGATCGTGGCGCCGACCGTGGGATCGGTGAGCATCGGATCGTCGGGCGGCAGCGTGACCGGCACGGACAGGATCCGCGCGTCGGGGGCGACGCCCACGATCCCGGCACCGTCACCGAGGCCGTGCCCGTGGCCCGCGATCAGGCTGGCGATTCCGGTGCCGTCCTGGCCCAGGTAAGGCGCGGTCGCCGTCGGCGCACCCGAGGGGGCGGGCGCGGCGGTAACGACTCCCGTCAGGTCAGGCTGGCTGGCATCTACGCCGTCGCTGAGCACGGCCACGGTGACACCGGCACCCTGGGTCGCCATCCAGGCCGTGGTGACGTGCAACTCGCTGAGCCACCACTCGTTGTTCCGCACCGAGTCGGCAGAGGCGGGCACCGTGGACAGACCGCAGACAACGACGGCTGCACCAGTGGCGATCAGTGCCATGACGGGGCGGGGCAACCACTGCGGCACGTTCTTGCCTTCCATGCTGGGTCCCGCACATTGTGCCATGATCTAGCCGTTTACGTGCCGTGTGAGCGAATTTCGGGACCAGCCGGAGCTCTAGCCCGTCGGGGGCAAGGACAGCCGGACGTGCGCGCCCGGCGGCAGCCCGAGTTGCTGCGCAGCGTCTCCCGTGTTGATTGCCAGCGAGATAAGGCCGGCACTGTCGGTGAACGCGACTATCTCGCCGGGCGCACCGGCGGCGAACGTGTCCAGGTACGGCACGGTGAGCTGGCGACGACCGCAGCGCACGACGAGTGCCGAGCCGATCCCGATGCCGAGTCGTCCGGCGTCGGCTGCCGGGATCGACAACTGCACGTTGCCGAACCTGTCGACCGACATCACCTCGCCCTCGGCCTCGCCATCGGACACCCTGCTGGTCGGGGCCGGCAGCGCCACGAGGTCACCAGGCTCGATCTCGTCGCCGGCGCTGGTCAGCCCGGCACCGGCCGCGAGCCTGGCCGCGACCGGCATGAAAATGTCCCGTCCCTGGAACGTTGCCGACACCGGGTGCAGCCACAACTCGCCGTTGGTCAGGTGGATGACCGTCTGCGCGCCGCCGAGGGCGTCGATCGCCCAGGACAGCAGGCCGTTGTCCGGACCGACGAGGACGCTGTCGCCCGCCGCGACCGCGACGGCTCGGCGTGCGGTGCCGACCCCCGGGTCGACGACAGCGACGTGCACCGCTGGGGGCAGGTAGCCGACAGTCTGCGCGAGCACGGCGGCCCCTCGCCGGACGTCACCGGGTGGCACCAGGTGGGTGATGTCGATCAGGCGGGCGGCCGGAGCGATCCGCGTCGCGACACCGTGACAGGCGGCGACGAATCCGTCCTCAAGGCCGTAATCAGTCAGGAAGCTGATGCAGTCGTAGGAGGTCACGATCTGTGAGCTTAGGTCGCCGCCCGCTTCGCGCATAGGATCTTCAATTTCCCGCGCCTAAGATGAGTAAAGGGGGCGGAGCCGCGAGGAGGCCGGGTGGCTGCACTGTCCGAACGTGACATGCGCATCCTGGCCTTCGAGCGAAGCTGGTGGCGTTTGGCCGGTGCCAAGGAACGGGAGATCCTCGAGGTGTTCGGCATCCCGGTCACCCGCTACTACCAATTGCTCAGCGAGCTCATCGACAGGCGGGAAGCCGCCGAGTTCGACCCCGTGCTCGTTACCAGATTGCGCCGCCAGCGCAGCAGGCGCAGGCAGATGCGCTCGGCCCGGCCAGACCGGGGCTAGCCGGATCTGGCCGCGTCAAGCGCGTCTAGCTGGGTGGTGAACCACATGGCCGGAGTCGCGGCGGCCGCGGCCGCGGCCAGGGCAGCGCCGCGGCGCTTGCGCTCCTGCTCAGGCATCGACAGGGCAGTGTGCATGGCCGCAGCCGTCTGCGTCACGTCGTAGGGGTTGATGAGCAGGGCGTACTCACCCAGTTCGGCCGCCGCGCCGGCCTCGGTCGACAGGATTAGCGTGCAGCCGCTGTCGGACAGCACCGGGCCTTCCTTGGCGACCAGGTTCATCCCGTCCCTGATCGGGTTGACCAGCAGCACGTCAGCCAGGCGGCAGGCGGCAAGCGAGCGAGCGTAATCGTCGTCGACACCGATGATCAGCGGGTCCCAGCCGGGCTCGGCGAACTCGTCGTTGATGTCGGCGGCGAGCGTCTGCACGGCCTTCGTGTACTGCCGGTACTCGGGCAGGTCGTAGCGCGAGGGATAGGCAGAGGCGAGGTGCACGACCTGGCCTCGCCACTGCGGGTAGGCCCGCAGCAACTCCCGGTAAGCCTTGAGGCCCCGAAGGATGTTCTTGGACAACTCTGTCCTGTCCACCCGGACGATCAGCTTCCGGCCGCCGACCGCCTCGCTCAGCGACTCCATCCTCGCTAGCACGTCCGGCTGCGCGGCCCGCTCGCGCAGTTCCGCGGCGTCGACTCCGAGTGGGTGAACGCCGATGGTCGTCACGTGCCCGTCATAGCTCACCAAGGCACGTTCCCTGTCGATCTTTGCCCCAAGGAAAGCCTCGCAGCAGTCCTGGAATGCATCAGCCCAGCGCTGGCACAGGAAGCCTGCGTGGTTGGCGCCGAGGATGCCGGCCAGCACCTCCCGGCCGACGGCGTCGGGCAGCATCCGGTAGTAGTCGGGCGGCGCCCACGGCGTGTGCGAGAAGTGCGCGATCGGGAGCCCTGGTGCACTGGCGGCCAGCATCCGCGGCGCCAGGCACAAGTGGTAGTCCTGCACCGCGGCACGTACCGCGGCTGCGTCGCCGAACTGCCGCGCGGCCGCTGCCAGCGCATCGGCGAACGCCTGGTTGTAGCCCCGGAACGCGTCCCAGTCGTGCAGGAATGCCGGCCCGAACGCCGGCTGGGTGGGCGTGTCGTACAGCATGTGATGGACGAACCACAGGGTGGAGTTCGCGACCGCGTTGTAGGCGCTGTGGAAGACATCCGGCGGGATGTCGAGCATCTGCACCCGCGAGCCGCTGCCGTGGTCAAGGTC